>JALOBQ010000049.1 GCA_023228185.1 Candidatus Omnitrophota bacterium | reverse complement strand
ACTGAAACCGTCTAGCGAAGCGGCAAATTCAGTAAATTTCGGATTATATTTCATCGTGCATGAGCCAAGCGGATAAAAATTCGTATCCACGGAAAAATTCAGCCTCGATAAATTGGTAAAATGGCGCACAACGTCAAGTTCAGAAACTTCCGGAAGATCCGCTTTTTGCTTACGGCAGTATTTTTCCGGTAAACTCTGAACTTTCGGCACATCTAATTCCGGCAAAACACAACCCTGGCGGCCGGGACAGCTTTTTTCAAAAATTAACTGCATAGCGCTGCCTCCAGACTGTTAACAAAATGCAAGATATCTTCTTTAGTGCGCTTTTCAGTAACAGCGACAAGTAAATAATTATCCATACCTTTATAAAACCTACCCAACGGGAAACCGCAGGCAAAACCTTCTTTAATCATTTTAAAGACTACCTGATCGGCGTTTTTAGGCAATAAAACAGTGAACTCGTTAAATGTCGGAGAACTACGTTTAACCTGGACTCCCTTAATCTTGCCCAATAGGGCTTTAGTAAACTCCGCTTTCTGATAATTTAACCTGGCTAATTCAGCAAAACCCTGTTTGCCCAAAAGTGTGCTGTAAATCAAAGCGCGTAACGCGCAAAGCGATTGATTAGAACAAATATTGGAAGTTGCCCGCTCCCGGCGGATATGTTGTTCGCGCGCCTGCAAAGTAAGCACGAAACCGCGGCGGTTATCGCTGTCCACAGTCGCGCCGACAATCCTGCCGGGCATCTGGCGCAGATGTTCTTTTTTTACGGCGATAAAACCCAGGTATGGCCCGCCAAATGATAAAGGAATCCCTAAACTTTGCCCTTCTCCTGTCGCGATATCCACACCCATCTCCGCCGGAGTCTTCAACAACCCCAAAGAAACCGGATAAACCGAAGCAATCACAAGCGCCCCGCAAGCATGCGCCTTTTGGACGATATCGGAAAAATCATCCACCGCGCCGAAGAAATTCGGATTCTGCACGATTATTGCCGCGGTCTTATCATCAAGCACTTTATAAATATCCTCGCGGCAAGCCTGCCCGTGAACTACGGGAGTTTCGACAAATTCAATGGAAAGATTAGATGTATATGTATAAAGCATCGTGCGGTAAATCAGGCTGACTCCGCTATCAACAATAATTTTCCTTTTGCCGGACAGCCGGATAGCCATCATTGCCGCTTCAAAAAGCGCGGTGCCTCCGTCATAAAGCGAAGCGTTAGAAACATCCAGACCGGTTAACGCACAAATCACGCTCTGATATTCATAAATTGCCTGAAGCCATCCTTGCGAACATTCCGGCTGATAAGGCGTATAAGCGGTATAAAATTCCGAACGATTGGCTAAAGCGTCTACAGTTTGCGGAATAAAATGATCATAAAAACCAGCGCCTAAAAAACCGCTTAACCCTACAGCATTCTGGCGGCTGAGTGTTTTTAAATATTCCAACACTTCAAATTCAGATTTACCTTCGGGCAGGTTGAATGATTTAGGCCTTAAATCAGGCGGGATATGCTTAAAAAGATGTTCGACGCTTGGCGCGCCGATAACTTTAAGCATTTCTTTAGTTTCAGATTCTGTGTGCGGAATATAATTCATTTAGATAATTCCTGAACGTATACTTTATATTGGCTGGCAGTCATCAGTTTATCTTTTTCCGCGATATCAGAAATTTTAATTATTGCGAACCAACCCTGATCATAAGCGGAAAGATTTACCAACTCCGGTTGTGTGGATAATTGTGTGTTAACTTTAAGCACTTCTCCGGAAAGCGGCGCGTAAACATCAGAAGCCGCTTTGACCGACTCAACTGTGGCGCAAAATTTAGATTGGCTAAGCAGAGCGCCGACTTTAGGCAGATCGATAAAAGTAATATCGCCAAGCGCGCCTTGCGCGAAATCAGTAATACCGATAGTCGCGTTCTCGCCTTCAATTTTCGCCCATTCATGATCTTTAGTATAAAATAAACTATCCACTATAGACATTTCTTATCTCCTTAGTTTTTGCGCTGCCGAATTTGTAAAATGGTTTAGCAACAATTTTAGCGTTAATTAAAAGAGAATTATCAACGAGGCTAATCTGATCTCCGGCAGCAATTTCTTTTTCCACGTATCCCATGCCAATACCAAAATTTAAACTTGGCGCAAACGATCCGCTGGTTACCTGGCCGATATCTTGATGCTGATAAAAAATACGGTAATTATGGCGCGGAGAACGGCGAGAATCAGCGATAAAACAAACCAGTTTGCGGTAATCCGCTTTTTCTTTTTGTTCTAAAAGAGCGCTTTTGCCGATAAACTCTTTATCCCAACAAATAAAATGTTCTGCCCGGGCTTCCAGGGGAGTCGTCTCCTCGCACATATCCTGGCCATAAAGGCCATAGCCCATCTCTAAACGCAAAGTATCCCGCGCGCCCAAGCCAATAGGCAAAACGGATTTATCTTCTAAAATCTTATGCCACAATTCCACAATGCGTTGATTAGGCATATATAGTTCATAGCCTAATTCACCGGTATAACCCGTGCGGCTGACAATAATCTTCTCGCCCAACACGGTAAAATAATCAAAAGTATAATAATCTAATTTTAAAATTTCTTCGCCGATCAAAGAAACTAAAACTTTTGCCGAGACCTTTCCCTGCAGGTCAAGTTTTCCTAAAACCGCGGAAACATTCTCCAGTTTAAATTCGCCCTTTAAAATTGCGCGCATATGCGCATGGTCTTTATCTGTCGTTGCCGCGTTAGTTACGACCATCCATTGGCTTTGGCCGATGCGATAAACAACTAAATCATCAATTATGCCGCCGCGCTGATTAAGCATAAATCCATAACGGCAGCAGCCTTGCGGCATATGCTCAAGGTCAATCGTAAAAAGGCTGGAGAAATTACATTTTGATAGATCCGCCTGGACGATGAACTCTCCCATATGGCAAATATCGAATAAACCGGCGTTTTTACGCGTCCAAAGATGCTCTTGAAGGATCCCGCTATATTGAATAGGCATTAACCAGCCGCCAAAAGGCGCTAATTTAGCGCCTAATTCTTTATGCTCTTGGATCAGCGGTGTCATACGCAAAGTTGAATTTTCTTCCATTACTTTAAATTTATTCCTGGTTTGGATGCTCTGTGTTTAAGACAGGATGATTAATACTTATAACAAAAAAATAAGTATCTGTCAAATATAGGTTTTTGCATCAAGGTAGGTTGAATAATCTCTGATTGCTTCTTCCAGCGTGCTGAATTTATGCTGGCAGCCAGAAGCCCTAAGCTTATCCATTTTTGCCTGCGTAAAATACTGGTATTTATCCCTGATTTGCTCGGGCATCGGAATATACTCAATTTTAGGCTTTAGGGAAAGCGCCGCAAACATCGCCGCCGCTAAATCATTCCAACTACGCGCAACCCCAGTGCCCAGATTAAAAATACCGCAAACCTGCGGATTTTGAAAAAAATAATAAATTACTTCCACGGCGTCTTTAACGTAAATAAAATCCCTTTTTTGCTCTCCATCTTTATAAAGCGGCAAATAAGATTTAAAAAGCCGCATCGGTAAACCTTTTTTAAGCTCGTCAAAACGCCGGTAAATCACGCTGGCCATCTCCTGTTTATGGTATTCGTTAGGGCCAAAAACATTAAAGAACTTTAACCCCGTAGCTTTTGACTGATAGTTGTTCTTTAACAACCAAAGGTCAAAAAGATGCTTTGATTGGCCGTATAAATTAAGCGGTTTTAAACGTAAAGTATTTTCATCGCTATCATCATAACCAAAAGAGCCATCGCCGTATGTCGCAGCGCTGGAAGCATAAATAAAAGGAAGGTTATTCTTAAACGCCCAGCTGGCAAGCCGCTTGGAATAGCCATAATTATTCTCCATTAGATATTTTTCGTCGCTAACTAAAGTAGAACTGCAGGCGCCGATATGAACGATCTGCTTGGGCATCGGCAGGCGGTTATTTTCTAATAAATCCAGGAATTTCTCTTTTGGGATGTAATCGCAAAAACGCTTACCCAAAAGGTTGCGCTCTTTAGATGGATCATCGAGGTTATCCACGACAATGATATCGTCAATACCCTGGCTGTTTAGTTTAGCGAGAAAACAACTGCCGATAAAACCTGCTCCACCAGTTAAAATTATCATAAACTCTCCTGTTTTTTATCTTTGACTGAAAGCGCTTTTCCTAAAATTAACGTGACAAAAACAACCAAAACAATACCAATCACCGCTGATACTAGGTAAGCAAAACTTAAATTCAACAGCGGTTTATCTTCCCATCCTTTGAAAGCATAGTCCGGAAAAGGCGCGCTCCAGAGATGAGAAAGTTTTTCTAAACCTTGAGGCATAAAGCCAACCAAATTTTTAATTTCATCCGGCCCCCATTCTCCCCAGGCGCTGCCTGCTTTAAAATGATCGGGCAATAATAACCCCAAAGGAGATAGAACAATTAACAAAACGATAAAGATCCAAAGTTTAGAAATAATCTTCATTAAGATCTTTCCCCATCAATGAGCAGCTCGGGAGAATGTTTTAATAAATATTTTATAACTAAAGCGGTAATTACCGCCTCCACCCAGCCAAAAATAAAAAGATGCTCAAAAACCATTACCGGCACGCTAAGATTAAGGCCATAGGGGCAATATAATGCCTGGCCCGAGCTTGTATGATGCAATAACGGTTGAATACCAAACTCCACTCCTGCTAAAAAAGCAGCCAGATTAATGCTTAGATACCCGGCGGCCCCGGCGGCAATTACTCTTCTGTTTGAGCCGGGTTTTGCGTTAAAACTGATTAATCTATAAATATAATACCCGGCAAAAGGAAGCAAAAAAGCCATATTAAAACAATTAGCGCCTAAGGCGCTGATGCCTCCATCACCGAATAGCAACGCCTGAATAACTAATGCTACCGTAAGCGCGATACAAGCTGCCGCAGGGCCTAAAAGAATAGCTAGTAACGCCCCGCCTACGGCATGGCCGGTAGTGCCTCCGGGAATAGGCAGATTAAACATCATCATCACAAAACTAAATGCCGCGCCAATCGCTAATATCGGAACTTGTTTTGCTTTAAGCGTTTTTTTTACGATTCCTGAAGCCACTGACCAAATTGGCAACATCACAAGATAGAAAAAACCACAAGTTGCCGGGCCTAAATATCCATCTGGAATATGCACTAGCCGTCTCCCTGATAAATAAGATATTAAAGTAACTTCTCTATTTTTACAATATATATCTTTGCCTTAATTTCTAATATACTACAAGAAAACTCTCCATGGATAAACTGTTGGAGATCATTAAAAGACCGCTGATCAAGCAAACAATAAGTAAGATTTTGCTTGCGTAAAAAACCAAGCAGGGATTCACGCGTAGTTAAAAATAGTTTTCCCTTGCCAGCCGAAAACCCGCAATTATAAAGATCTATACCTGCTACTTCTTTATCCGTATAAAATTTAACACCCAGTAAATACGGTTTAGCGACTAAGAGCGTATTATTTACCTGAAAATGTTCCAAAAGGTATTTGCAGGAAGTTTGGGTAGAAAAATATGGCTCAAGTTTAGCGCTGACAAAAGGAAATAAACATAAAAACAGCGGTAAGATAAAAGCGAAACAATAAAAACAGAGTTTTTTATTCCGGTTTAATAAAAAGATAAACGCGGCAATCGCCAAACATAAAAAAGAAGGAATAAATAAATAAGCGACCAATTTTATGGGCAGATAAATACTTAAATTTTCAGTAAAACCCGCTAAAACTAAAGATAAAACCGCGGGAATCAGCAAAATAATTAAGACAACTGTCCAGGAAACAAAATCAAACAAACGGCTGGTTTTTTTGGTCAACAACTCTCTAGCGATATAACCACCGGTGATCAAGGCAACTGCAGGAAGTAATAAAAAAAGATACCCCAATGACCGGAAACAGCCAAAAATCGGGATAACTAAAACGACGATCAGCCAAGAAATTAAAAATGAATAAAATATTTTATTCTTCTGCTGTAATTGTTTAGGCAGTAAGGCCAGCGCGCAGATAAAAAATAAACTCCAGGGTAGGATAGACGCGGCAATAAACAAAGGATAATGGTTCCAAGCAAAAAAACTCAAACTTTTAAAAGAAAAAGGCAACTTAAAATAATCACCATAAAACAAGCCGTTAGATGAAAGGTCAGCGTAAAATTTATTAAGCAAAAAATACCTGGGAAACGTGATAAAAAAGAAGATTACCGCGCCCCAGGCAGTAAAACGATTAAAAATAAATTTAAACTGTTTATTAATTAATAAAAACACACTTGCCACTGCCAAAGGAATGATTAAACCAAATATACCGTTTGTTAGAACAGCAAGGGCCGCGAAAACAAAAAAAAGTAATATTGCCCAGCCCTTCTTCGAGCAATCGATAAAACTTAAATAAAAAGAAGTTAATGATAAAAGTATAAAAACAGAAAAAATCAGATCCGGGAAAACCATGCGCGAGAACATTAAATAAAGCAAACTGGTCATTAAAACAATCGCGCAGATAAACGCTTTACGCTGGTCCTTAAAACCCCAAACACCCAAAAGAAACAGCGCGATTACGCCGACGATCGCAAATAATGCTGGGAAAAATCTCGCCGAAAAACTACTTGCGCCAAAAAGCATAAACGCGGATTTTAATAACCAGTAGAACAAAATAGAATTCCCCATCTGCGGTTGGCCGAATAGGTAAGGGGTCAGCCAGCTTTTTAGCTGGATCATCTCCTTGGCTGACTGGGCATAATAAACTTCTTCAAAATTTGTCAGGCCGATTATCCAATTACAAAACCTGAAGCAAAAATATGATAAAACTACCAGCAAGAATATCCGGCTAAATATATTTAAAGTTGTCATTTCTTTAATATTATAAAAGGCAAGCGCTAATAAAACAAGGAATTACTTAATGATTTGTTGGGAGCGGATTAATGGTAGAATTTCGGCTTGGGGTATCTGAAACGTTTTTGATTATTTTGGTTATTTTGCCCGTGCTGATTACGCTGATGATATT
>JALOBQ010000048.1 GCA_023228185.1 Candidatus Omnitrophota bacterium | reverse complement strand
GTTACGTTCTTCATCGGTTAATCAGCATCGCACGGATATGTTTACCCCGGGTATTTTTTTGCAAAAAGAAGCCGGCCTCTTAGGCAAACTCGGCCTGGGAGCGCAGTTTAACCAGCAGAGGATCACTTCCACGAATTTGGGTAAACATCAGCGCGATCAGAGGAGCGTATTCTTAGAAGATAGCAAAGATTTCGGCTCAAGGTGGAAATTTGATTCTGTTTTGCGCTTAGATGATTTTTCCGATTTCGGGAAAGTGATTACGGGCTCCGCAAACCTGAAGTTTCAGCTTAGCGACGAGTTTGGTTTGAATTTTGGTATTGGTAGGAATATGCGCCAGCCGTCTTTTACGGAACTTTATTATAGTGATCCGTATACGATAGGCAGCAGTGATCTTTCAGCTGAGAAATCATGGAATTATCAGGCGGGTATTGATTATACCCGCCAGGGTTTTTTCTGCAGTTTCCTTATTTTTATGCGCCGTGAAAGAGAGATGATTGATTGGGTTAAGCAGTCATCCGGCCAACTTTGGCAGGCGAGAAATTTTACCAAGGATGATGTTTTGGGTTTTCAATATTATTTGCGTAAAAAGATCAATGATATCTTCAGCCTGGATGCTAATTATACCTATACGAATAAAAGTATCGATAACCAGGGGTATCTTTATAAATACGGGCCAAATTACGCCCGTCATCTGGTGAATACTGTTTTAAATATTCAACTGCCCTTTGGCAGGCAGGAGATTGGGTTAAATTTTAAAAAGAAAGCAGGTCGCCGCGGCTGGTTGTTGGCTAATGCCGGCTTGAATTATGATTTAACGAAAAATTACCGGATTTTTTTAAACTGCGAGAATATACTTAATGTTGAATACCAGGATATCGAGGGTATTCCGCAGCCAGGCAGGTATTTTGAGGCGGGTTTAAAGATAGAGTGGTAGGGATTGGGTCCTGTCTTGGCTATTTTTTCGCAGGGACGCTCGCTTTGCCCCAGCGTGGCAAAGCTTCGCTCGGGTAGGCTGCGTCGCTCCCCGCCAAAGTTCTTTGGCGGGACCATGCCCGCTCCTTGCCTACACGCCCTGTTAAAAAACAGCCAAGCCACCCAATCAAAAATGTAGGTAGAAAATCGACATTCGCTCTAAAACTACCAGTTAAATACATAGATAAATAGCCAAGACACCCCCAATCAAAAATGTAGGTAGAAAATCGACTTTGAGCGGAAGAGCAACTAACTAAATGCGTAGAATAAAATAATTATTTGTATTTGCGTTTTAAGAGACTATAATATTTCAATTAGTTTAGTGACGAAGGAACAGTATATAGTATGTAGTATGTTATGTAGGGAGAAGCAAAGTCAAAAACAAAGGAAAAAAAGAGAATGTTCATACATGCGGTTTTGTTTGAAGTTAAACCCAGCCAGGTCGCTAAATACCGCCGCGACAGCCTGATGTGGGCTCGTTACACTAAAAAAGCTAAAGGGTTTATTTCATATCGCACAATGAAGCGTTACGCTTATCCGGGGCAGTATCTTTCTGTCTATCAGTGGCAGGCGAAACTTGAGCATGACCGGTTTATGCGTAAATATCATGACTGGCTGGTAGGAAAATCCGCGGCAAAGGTAAAAGTCCTGGGGTATTTCAATTTTAAATCCATCGACTGCCTGAAATAACTTTTAATTACCAATATTAATTAATCAATGTTTAATCTCAGCGCAAATTTCATATTTGACCCGCTTTCCATATTTTTTATTTTCGTGATCTTGATCGTATCATCTGCCGCGGCGCTTTATTCCCATGGTTATTTAAAAAACGCATATACTTTTCCCAGAAAAGTGTTTGCCTGGGTTTTGTTGCTCATCTTTGTTTGTTCTATGCTGCTTGTTGTTACAGGCAGCAATTTGCTTGTTTTTATTATTGCCTGGGAGTTAATGTCTTTAGTTTCTTATTTTTTTGTTGTTTTTGATTTTCAATATAACCGCTCTATCCAGGCAGGAATGATCTATATCGTAATTACGCATATCGGTACGGCTTTTTTGCTCGCGGCGTTTTTAATGATCTATCAAGCAGCGCATTCTTTTGATTTTATCGCGCTAAAAGATGCTTGTCATTTACTGCCGATGCAAACCAGAAATACCATTTTCTTGTTATTATTGATCGGTTTTGGCACAAAAGCCGGCATTGTGCCAATGCATATCTGGTTGCCTTACGCTCATCCGCAGGCGCCCAGCCATATTTCCAGCATTATGTCCGGGGTAATGATCAAGACCGCTATTTACGGGATGATCCGTTTTATATTTTTTATTCTTGGCATAACTTCTCCTTGGTGGGGGATTTTAGTTTTGATCTTGGCGATAATTTCCTGTTTAGTCGGAGTGATCTACGCGTTGATGGAGCATGATATAAAAAAATTACTTGCTTACCATAGCGTGGAAAATATTGGGATCATTTTGTTAGGCGTGGGGCTGGGGATGTTTTTTGTCAGTATGAATTTACCCTATTTAGCGGTTTTTGCTCTTGTAGCCGGGTTGTATCATTTGATCAATCATGCTATCTTCAAAGGGCTTTTATTTTTGTGCGCCGGCAGTGTTTGCAAAGCCACGGGAACGCGAAATATGGAGAAAATGGGCGGCCTGATCAAAAGAATGCCGCATACGGCGGTTTATTTTTTGATCGGCGCAATGGCAATTTCAGCTTTACCTCCCTTAAACGGTTTTGTCAGCGAATGGTTGACTTTGCAGGCGTTTTTTCTGGGAGCGCTGAATACTTTAGGCGGGACCAAGGTCTTTTTGGGTATCTGCGCGGCAATGCTTGCTTTAACCGGCGGCCTGGCTGCCGCTTGTTTTGTTAAAGCATTCGGTATTATTTTTCTTGCTCAACCTCGCAGCCAATACGCTGAAAGCGCCCGGGAAGTATCTTGGTCAATGAAGGCAGGGATGTTCATACTCGCGGCGCTGGTAATTATTTTCGGTTTAGCCGCAGGCAGTATAGTGAAATTATTAATTAAAGTCAGCGCGGCTACGCTGGGCGTTGATGGATCAGCTTTAAATTTGTCCGCGTATAATTTGACTTTAAACCTGCAAGCGCTTATGCCTGGGCCGGTAGGAAAAGATAGCTATCTCAGCCTGCCGTATTTAGCCGCGTTATTGGTTATTTTAGGAGCGATATTTTTTGTTATTTACCGGCTGGCAAAGAGGAAATCGCTTACCTATAAAACATGGGATTGCGGTTATTATAAAGTAGGCAGCCGGAATGAATATACGGCTACTGCGTTTTCTAAACCTTTCAGGATCGCTTTCAGCTTTTTCTTGTTTCCTTATCACAAGACGCAGAAGGTGCGCGAATCTTTTTATCATGTGAAGGCATTTTCTTATGAAACGCATACCACGCCAGTGTTTAAAAAGTATGTTTATTATCCTCTCTTAGCCTGGATCCTGAAGTTCGCCCGTTTGCTCAGGAGGATCCAGCCGGGCAGTATCCATTTGTATCTAGCATATATTTTCGCGGTGATTATTTTGTTGATTATGTTTATTAACAAATTTTAAAATGATAAAAATAATAATGATTATTTTACAAGCATTGGTTTTTATAGTTAGCGCGCCATTTTTGAGCGGGCTGATCACAAAAATTAAGAATAACCTGCGTATGCGCCAGGGTGAAAGCATCCTTCAGCCATATTATAATTTAGCCAAGCTTTCTTTAAAAAGCGAAGTATTATCCGAAACAACTTCCTGGATATTTAAAATCACGCCTTACATTTTGCTGGCTTCTTCATTGGCAGGGGCGCTTTTAATCCCGCTATTTATTTATCCGGCGCCTTTGCGCGGGATAGGGGATTTTCTGGCACTGATCTTTATTTTTTCTTTGGGCAGGTTTTTTCTTAGTTTAGCGGCGCTTGACGCGGGAAGTTCTTTTGGCGGTATGGGTTCATCGCGGGAAATGTTTATCTCAAGCCTTGTTGAACCGGCGCTGTGTATGGTGGTATTTTCCATATTTTTGCAGTTTGGTTCCACGGATATTTCCGTATTTTGCGGCGCGCATCAGATTACGGCTGCTTCACTTATCGGGGCAGTTGCTTTATTTCTTATTTGCCTGGCGGAGTGCGCGCGCATCCCGGTGGATAACCAGGAAACGCATTTAGAGTTGACAATGGTGCAAGAGGCGATGATCTTAGAATATTCCGGTATGCGGCTTGCTTTTATCGAGTTGGCCGCTTATATCAAACAAATGGTTTTCTTTTTTCTCATCGCCCAGTTAATTTTTCCGATCTCTTTGCCCGCGAAGGGAAATTTTATCGGTTTGTTGTTTTGGGGTTTATGGTATTCAGGAAGGATATTCATCGTCGCTCTGATCACAGCGTTGGTGGAAGTTTCACTCGCTAAAATGAGGTTATTCCGGGTAGTCGATTATCTTGGTTTTGCTTTTCTTTTAGGAATTATCGCGGTAATTTGCGCGGTAATCGGAGTTTAATATGCAGGAAATAACCTTAATCGGTATTTTAATCTCAACTTGCCTTATGGTTGTCGCCAAAAGCCTGCTGGCTTTGATCCGCGGTTTTCGTTGGCAATCTTTTTTTCTTTTTCTTGCGACTTTTCTGATCGCCTGGAAAGAGGCCCAACCGAGCCTTTATATCATCGCCGGGCTTTTGCTTGTAATTAAGGTCGTGCTGATCCCGCAGCTATTGTATAAGATCATTAAAAAGATTAAAGTAGGCCAGGGGTTGGGGCTTTTCGTAAATACCCAGCTGTCTTTATTTTTTGTTTTATTATTCGCGTATCTTGCCTGGGATTTTTCCTCTCAGTTGATTGTTTACGGCAGCCACGCGCAAGCCGGTATCATTGCGATTGCTTTATTTTTAGTTTTAGTTGGTTTCTTTTTAATGGTTTCCAGGATCACGGCGCTTGCCCAGGTCGTCGGGCTGTTAGTAATGGAGAATGGTTTATTTTTATTGGCTTCCGCGGTCAGCGGGGGGATGCCGTTTTTCGTGGAGATCGCCATCTTTTTTGATGTTTTCGTCAGCGTGGTGATTATGGGTTCCTTTGTTTACAGGATTAACAAATTTTTTACGCATATCGATGTGGATAAACTTTCACATTTAAGGGGCTAAAAATGCAGATCATCTTTATTCTTGGGATTCCCTTAGCGCTTGCATTGGCGGCTTTATTGCTGCGCAGGCAGAAAACTATCGGGTTATTAAATTGCGCCGGATACCTGTTGATGCTGGTTCAAAGCGTAAGCCTTTTAAGGCAAATTGTTTTATCTGGAAAAACAATTTCTTTATTTGGTTTTATTTGCCTGGATAGCTTGAGCGCGTTTTTCATCCTGGTAACTGCGGTAGTTTCTTTTGCCGCAGCGTTGTATTCCTTCGGTTATATAAATAATGACTTGGCAAGCGCCAGGATATCGGAAAAAAAGGCCCGCGCGTATTATCTGCTTTTTAATTTATTTTGCTGTTCAATGTTTTTTGTCCCGGCGCTGGATAACCTGGGTATGCTTTGGGTGGCTATTGAAATGACTACTTTGGTTTCCGCCTTTTTAGTGGGGTTTTACAATACCAAGCATTCGGTAGAGGCGGCATGGAAGTATATCATTATCTGTTCAGTGGGTATCATCCTGGCGCTTTTAGGCACGATTCTTTTTTCTTACGCGTTCTCAATTTCCGGTATTTCTAAAAGCTTGAATTGGTCTGAAATTACGCCATTTGCCAATACGCTGGATAAAAATATACTTAAATTCGCTTTTCTTTTTATTTTGGTTGGCTACGGCACTAAAGCAGGTTTTGCGCCGATGCATACCTGGCTGCCGGATGCCTACAGCCAGGCAGTGTCACCGATCAGCGCTTTGCTTTCCGGAGTTTTATCGAATGCAGCGGTTTATGCGATATTTAGATTTGGCATCATCGTGATAGATGGAGTGGGAATAGCGTATTTTAGTAAATTAATGCTTTTATTCGGAGTGATTTCTTTGGTTATCTCCGGCGGTTTTATGCTGGTGCAGAAAGATTTAAAACGCCTGCTTGCTTACAGCAGTATCGAGCATATCGGCATCATCGCTATCGGTTTAGGATTAGCCAGTCCACTGGCACTTTGCGGCGCTCTGGCGCATATTTTTAATCACGCGGTAACTAAATCTTTGATGTTTTTTGGCGCCGGTAATATTGTCAATCTTTATCAAAAACATAATTTAAACGCTATCCGCGGAGTGCTTAAAGCTATGCCTTTCACCGGAGTGATGCTACTTTTAGGGGTTTTCGCGCTTTGCGGTTTTCCGCCTTTTTCTTTGTTTATCAGCGAGATGATTATTTTAATTGCCGCTTTTGGCGCTAACGCCTATCTTATCGCGGGTTTATTGTTATTGTTTTTGTCGATTGTTTTTGGGGCTTTTATTTATCATTTTGGTAAAATGCTTTATGGTAATCTTCCCAAAGGTATGGCTGTGACAGGCCAGTGTTTAAGCGGGAAAATCGCTTTTCTTTTTCTCTTTTTATTGATTTGCGCTCCGGGCATCGGTTTATTATTTATGCAGAAGGATCTCATATGGTTTGTGCAGAACTTATTTCCCAGATAAAAAATAGACTCCCGGCTTTTAACGCTTTGCAGGTTTCTCAAGCGTATGCCGATGAAGTGCGCCTGAAAGTGGAGCCGGGCCTTTTTAAAAACACTTGCCTGGCGTTGCATAAAATACTGCCTTCGCCGGTAATGATGTTTTTTGCCGAAGACCAGCGCGCTGGGCGCGGATGTTTTGAGCTGAATTGTCAATTTGTCAGTTTTAAAAAAGGCCAGTGGATTAGCGTGTGCGCGGACATTTTTGATCCTCAACCTTGTTTTGAATCATTGGCGGTAGATATCTATTCGGCAAGCCTTTTTGAAAGAGAGATCCAGGAGATGTTTGGTATCAAGCCGCAAGGCAACCCTGATTTAAGGCGCTTGAATTTACATGATGAAACCTGGCCGCAGGGGAATTTCCCTCTACGTAAAGATTTTCGCAATATTCAACCCGCAAGTTTAGGAGAGTATAAATTCGCTAAAATAGAAGGGGAGTCAATATTTGAAGTCCCTGTTGGGCCGGTGCATGCCGGGATCATCGCTCCAGGGCATTTCAGATTCAGCGCCGCCGGCGAGCCGATCGTGAATTTAGAGATCAGGTTAGGTTTTACTCACCGCGGAGTGGAAAAACTTTTTGAGAAA
>JALOBQ010000047.1 GCA_023228185.1 Candidatus Omnitrophota bacterium | reverse complement strand
GGTAACCTTTTCTTTTCAATCCCTCTGGCGGCAGGAGCATTGCCAGGTTGGTTTTACCGCAAGCGCTTGGAAAAGCCGCGGCAATATATTCAATGTGGCCATTGGGTTCTTCAATACCCATGATCAACATATGTTCGGCCAGCCATTTTTCTTTTTTTGCCACGAAACTGGCAATACGCAATGACATACATTTTTTCCCTAAAAGGACATTGCCGCCATAACCTGAACCCACGCTCCAGATAGTATTATCTTCAGGAAAATGTAAAATCAGTCTTTTAGTAATATCCAATTCCGCTTTAGAGTGCAGGCATTTTGTAAAATCATTATCCTTTTCCAACTGCCTCAAAACCGCTTCTCCAACGCGGGTCATAATTAACATATTCAGCACGACGTAACGCGAATCCGTCAGCTCTACGCCGATCTTGCTGAAACGCGAGCCTACCGGGCCCATGGAAAAAGGAACTACGTACATCGTCCTTGATTTCATCGCGCCCTTGAATATTAAACCTGCTTTGCGATAAGCAACAGCCGGAGACATCCAATTATTGTTCGGGCCGGCATCATGCTTTCTTTTTGTGCAAATGAATGTAAGATGCTCTGTGCGCGAAACATCATCCTGGGCAGTGCGGTGCAAGAAACAGCCGGGAAGCTTCTGCTGATTTAGGCGCGTTAATTCTCCGGAAGATACTGACTCCTCCTCTAAAAGCCTTTTTTGCTCTTCTGAACCGTCAATCCAAACAACCTTATCCGGCTGGCAAAGTTTAACTTTCGCGTTGACCCAATCAATTAATTTTTTATTAGTCGTAGGATATTTGCCCATTTTCTCCTTCTTATTTACTGATATATTTATACGCTGAATCCGCCGCGATCGCCCCATCGCCACAAGCATTAATTACCTGATAAAGCGTCTTTTTACGGCAATCACCGCAAACAAAAACGCCTTCTACCGTAGTGCTTAGATCTTCACCGGCAAGAATAAACCCGGCTTGATCTAATTCCAATTTACCTTTTAAAAAAGTTGTTTCCGGCTGATAACCGATATAAATAAATACTCCGTCACAAGCAATCTTTTCTTCAGCCCCGTTTAACACGTTCTTAACTTTAACCGCGCTTACTTTATTTTCACCTAAAATCTCGGTTACCACGCTATCCAGCGTGAATTTGATTTTTTCGTCTTTAAGTATTCTTTGCTGTAAAATTTCCGCAGCCCGTAAATCCTGGCGGCGATGTATGATCCTAACGCTTGTAGCAAAACGCGTCAAATATAAAGCTTCTTGGGCTACCGCGTTACCTCCGCCGACAATAACTACGTTTTTGCCTTTGTAAAATGGAGCGTCGCAAGTTGCGCAATATGAAACTCCGCGGCCAATATATTTATCTTCGCCAATAACTTGTAATTTCCTCGGCCGGGCGCCGGTGGCGATAATAATCGTCTTAGCGGAATAATTATTCGAAGAAGTCTTTACGGTTTTTTTCTGGCAATCGATATCAACAACTTCATCACTATCAATTTTTACGCCCAGCCCGCTAACTTGTTTAAGCATACGCGAAATAAGCTCGGACGTAAGAATACCCTCGGGAAAACCCGGGTAATTCTCAATTTTCTCACTTAATAAGATCCTGCCGCCAACAGCCATTTTCTCGATTAGAAGCGTATTCATCAGGCTGCGGCCGGCGTATATCGCGGCGGTTAATCCTGCCGGGCCTGCCCCAATAATGATCAAATCATAAAGCATAAGTTCCTTCTTATATTTTGAGCCGGCATTGTTTCTTTAAAGGCTGGCAAGCGGCATTTTCTTTAGCTTTGCTTTCTAATGCCGCCAATTTTTTTTTCATTTTCACTTTATCAAAAAGTTTGGCGTAATCAACGATCATCTTGCCTTTTAGATGGTCGATCTCATGTTGAAAAACACAGGCTAACAGCCCTTCAGCCTGAATATCCACAAATTTGCCATTTTCATCAAGAGCTTTCAGCCATACCTTCATCGCTCTTTTCACGTTGATGCAAATACCCGGCACGCTTAAACAGCCTTCTTGCGTGACTTGGGTGCCCTGCCTTTTAATAATCCGCGGATTAACCAGCTTGTATAAACCCGAGCCGATATCCACAACGATTAATTGCTGGCTGATGCCTATCTGCGGAGCGGCTAATCCCACGCCATTACCTTCATACATTGTAACTGCCATACTGCTTAAAACTTGACGGCTTCCGGCATCAACGCTTTTAACTAAAGCGGCCCTGCTTCTTAATATGCTGTCGCCGTAAACTCTAATTTTTAATGCGGTTTCTGGCATCTACTTTGATCACTTTCGGTTTATTCTTGCCGGCCTCTTTTTCATTCAACAAGACATAAGATAATATAATCACATGATCGCCTGGGCAAGCGCCACGGGCGGCCGGGCCATTCAAGCAAACAACCCCTGAGCCGGCTTGTCCGCTAATCACGTAAGTCTCAAGGCGCACGCCGTTATTTAAATTCAACACCTCAACTTTTTCATACTCAGAGATCCCTGCGGCTTTGATCAACAGCGCATCAATAGTAATACTGCCTTCATAATAAAGATTGGCCTCAGTAACAGTAGCTTTATGGATTTTTGCGTTTAAAAAATTTTTCAGCATCTTAATTCTCCTTAATCAGCGCGTATGTCTGGCGCGCGATCATTAATTCCTCATTCGTCGGGATTACCAGAATTTTCGGCTTCTTTTTTAAAAAAGTAAAAAGGCCTTTGGTTACCCTGTCTCTTATCGAAGCCTGATTTTCACCGATACCGGCGGTAAACACTAAAGCGTCAAGCCCGCCCATCACCGTGATATAAGAACCGATATATTTCCTGATCCGGTAAGCGAAAATATTCCTCGCTAATTTTGCCCTGCCTGAACCGGCTTTTTCTCTGTCCTCTAAAACACGCATATCATTACTAATTCCGGAGATACCTTTTAATCCGCTATCCTTATTCAGCATTTTTTCCATAGCCTTCGGGTCAAGTTTTCTTTTACGCATAATATGCGGGATCAAAGCCGGGTCAACATCGCCGCAACGAGTGCCCATCACCAATCCTTCTAACGGGGTAAAACCCATGCTCGTATCCACGGATTTGCCTTTATCAATCGCGGTAATACTGCAACCATTGCCTAAATGGCAAGTAATTAATTTAAGCTCGCCTAAATGTTTCTTTAAAACTTTCGCCGCTTCGTGAGCGACATACTGATGGCTCGTGCCGTGAAAACCGTATTTTCTGATTCCCAATTTTTGGTAATATTCATAAGGCAGACCGTAAATATAGGCGTAATCAGGGATACTCTGATGAAAAGCGGTGTCAAAAACCGCCACTTGCTTTATGCCGGTAAGCAGTTTAGCGCATGCTTTGATACCGGATAAATTCGCCGGATTATGCAAGGGCGCGATACTTGAACATTTACTGATCCCTTTGATCACATTTTCGTCGATTAAAACAGGTTGTTTAAATTTTTCCGCCCCATGCACTACCCTGTGGCCGACAGCATCTATCTGATCCAGGCGCTTTAAAATCAATTTCAAACCTACGTAATGATTTTTTACTGTTGAGCCATCTTCGCCGATATGTTCAATTACACCTTTAGAAAAAATAGTTTCTGAAGGCATATGGAAAAGCCTGTATTTTATCGATGAACTCCCGCTATTAATTACGAGTATTTTTTTCATTTTATTGTGCGCGGATTGCCGTAACGGCAACGCAATCTACGATGTCTTCAGTAAAACAACCGCGGGAAAGATCGCTGGCAGGTTTATTTAAGCCTAAAAATATCGGCCCCAGCGCCCTTGCGCCAGCAAGCCTTTGCGTAAGTTTATAAGCGATATTACCTGCTTCAAGATTAGGAAATATTAAAACATTCGCATTGCCTTTTAAAGGGCTATCCGGAGATTTGCTCTTAGCCACCGACGGAACAATCGCGGCGTCAACCTGTAATTCTCCATCAACCAGCATATCCGGATAAGACTCTTTAAGCGTGGCAATCGCCTGAATAATTTTATCCGTTGACTTTGCTTTGGCTGAACCTTTAGTGGAATAACTTAAAAAAGCCACTCTCGGAGTAATATTCAATACTTTACCCGCTAATTCCGAAGCAGTGATCGCAATGCAGGATAACTGCCTGGCGTTAGGATCGGGAATCACTCCGCAATCAGCGTAGATAAAAGTCCCGGCGTCACCATGAACGCAGTTGGGAACATCGATAATAAAACAACTGGAAGCCAAAGAAAATCTCGGATCTGTGCCGATGCAACGGATAGAAGCGCGCGCCATATCCGATGTAGTATGGCTGGCGCCGGCAACTAAACCATCAGCTAATCCTTCACGGGTCATCATCGCGGCGACATAGAGCGTATCCTCAAAAAAACTTCTCACCTGGCTTAACTGCATATCTTTATCTTTATAGAGTTGATAAAATTCCTGGATATATTGTTCTTTTTTATTTTTATCCACCATTTCCGGAGTTAAAACTAACGGGATCGCCAAGCCTTCTTCCTTGATCATATGCGCTGCTTCTATGGTCCTGGCATCATTATACTCAGGTAGCACAACCGTCTTCGGGATCTTTCTTGCCTGTTCACGTATTTTTTTAATCGCGCTCATCTAAAATTCCTTTTCGCCTTAAAGTTTATATTATGAAATATTTTCTTCGATTTTACGCCGTAGTTCCGGCTTGCTTATCGCGCCGACAACCTGGTCCATGATCTTGCCGTTTTTAATGAAAACCAACGTCGGGATAGACATCACGCCAAATTGCGTCGGGATCACGGAATTTGCGTCCACATCCATCTTTCCGACAACAATTTTTCCCGCGTATTCTTTCGCCGCTTCCTCAATCAAAGGGCCGATCATCTTGCACGGGCCGCACCAAGCCGCCCAAAAATCCACCAAAACCGGCAGATTGGATTCTAAAGCTTCTTTTTTAAAATTCGCATCGCTGAAGTGGACAAGACTCATTTTTTAGATCCTTTTCTTTTATTGGGTTGATAAAAATGGGGTGTTAATAAATTAGCATAAAGCCCAATTAATTGCAAGAATTTTTCTGATGCATTCCGGAGTTATGCCTCAATTTGGCGGGAAAAATATCCGCCGGTAAGCGCGTCTAAAGAAGCGGACAATTCCTGAAGCTTTAATTCCTTTTCATTGCGTTTTTTTAGATCTTCTATGTTTAAATTCCCCAACTCCATTTTTACGCGTAGCCGTTCAAAGTAGAGCTTGTTCACCTGGTCTAAAATATCATCGCGCAGTTCTACCATCAGCTTGCTGCGCACGTCAATGTTTGTCTGGTCGTCATTCCAGATAATTTCGCCTAAATCCCATCTCAACGTTACATCCCAATCAATACTATCCCGGCCTCTTCTTAATGAATCATCGCCGCTTTGCCCAATCGTTGATGACCCTGTTTCCCAATGCCAAAGATCAGTGGAATTGCGCTCAACACCTACGCTTAATTCCGGAAGCAGCGCCTTTTTAGCGGCTTGCTTTCTCCAGTTTTTAATTTTTTCCGGGCTGACTTCCGCGTAATCAATCGCCGCCTGCTGGACCTGGTTAATTTTAGGTTCTTTAGCAGAAATTTCATTCGAATTTATGCCATAGGCAATTGATTTTTTGGAAACAATTGACCGGAAAACTCCTTTATCAGCGCCGATTAATAAAACATCCGGCTCAATGATTGCCAGGCTATGTATAGTGCCAGCGCTCAAGCTACTGGTTTGTTCAAGCCAACGGTCTTGATTAAAAACAAAAATTCCCGAGTTAGTCACGCTAAAAAGCTGTCCGGATACAGATATTGATAAATATTTAACATCCCGCTGCAATAACCCATATTCTGCGACCGCCTCCCAACTATTACCGGCATCTAAGCTTTTATAGATACCTCTTGTCGTGGCTAAATACAACAAACCATCATTTTCCGGATCAGATTTAATATAACGGACTCCCCAATAACGGCTTTGCTGATCAGTATCAACTATCTGGCTTTGCTGATCAGCATTATCCTGCCTATTGTTTTGAGAGTAAATTTTTTCCCAATTGTCCTGGTTGTGTTTCTTAAATACCCCATTAACGGTTGCCGCGTAAATATAGCTGTTTTTGCCGCCATTAAAAACATCAATATTTAATATCTCGCTGCGGCCAAGTTCGCCGGTTTCTTTCTCCCAGTTTCTTCCATTATCATTACTTAAATATAGCCCGCTTTTTGTGCCCACAAGAATTGTTTCGCCCTTTAGCGCTATAGCGGTAGAGGAACTTTCCTCATGATTTGCGCCCCTAAAAATCCTTTTCCAATTTAAAGCGTTGTCAAAACTTGCGTAAAGCCCGCAATCCGTAGCCGCGTAAATAATCATTTTTTTGTTTTGAGTTGATAAAATCTGATTAATCTTTTTATCTTTACCGCGTAATGATAATTTTCTTGACCAACTGACACCGGTGTCAGAGCTTAAGAAAATGTTTCCCTGGTTACCGATAAGCATATTCCGCTTATTATCCGGAAAAACAAAAAGACAGCGCACATCGAATATGTCGCCGCCAAGCTCTTCCCAATCCATCTCCTGGGCTGCTGCATTTGGGACAAAAACAATGAGCATGAACAGATAAACCAGAACAAGTATCTTTTTAAACATTTTGCCACCTCCTGCAATAATTGACGCAAAAGACGGCAAAATCTAACTAACTATTTTAAAAAATTTTACTACTGGCGATTTATTTATTTGAAATGACGCAACCAGAATAGCGTCATACCTTCAGATAACTTTAAAACTTATATAAAATTAAAGTGTATTTTTTGTAAACCGATGGATACCAAATAATTACGTAGACTGTCTATAAGTTAAGGCTGAAGATCTTATCCTTTATCTGATCCGACTTCTTCAGGTCAATTTGTTTATATATCTCCTGCGCCAGGCGCCAGAAATCACTGGCCTTTCTTTCTTTACTCTGAAGTTTATACAAAAAACCTAAATTATCATAAGCCTCGGCAAGTTCCATGCGGCTGTTCAATTCTTTGGCTGATTTTACGGCATCTAAAAAATATTTCTCCGCCAAAGTTAATTGTTCCATTTCCAGGTATAATTCACCCAGCATAATATAATCACCTGCTAAATTAAATCTATTACCATGTTTTTTATCAATATCCAAACCAACCAAATAATTTTCCAACGCAAGATGATAATC
>JALOBQ010000004.1 GCA_023228185.1 Candidatus Omnitrophota bacterium | reverse complement strand
ATAATTTTTATAGAAAGAATAATAATAATTCTGATTATCCCCAGGAGCACCGGAAACAAACGTTAACTTATTGCCAACGATATTCGGAACATAATAAAGTTGGATATTCTTTAGATCGCTGATATCTTGTTTTAATTCATAATCTGAACCGGCTTTATTGCCAATCTCGCGGCTGATCGTGTCATCATCATAAAAATATTTATTAACAGAAGGAACTAAATTCCCGGATTCATTTTTTGCTATATCCACCGACCATGAAGGCAGGGTAATCTGATTCAAAAATTCACTGATCCCGCTAGAAAATTTGTTCTTAAACATTTGATACTTACTGGCTGAAACACTGCTTGCCTGGCTGAAACCGTCAGCTAATCCGGAGTCTGTCCCTCCGGCATTTACCTGAAGGGCCGGCCCGGAATAAGGGCTATAGCCTGAACCTGTAGAATAAAGATTCAAATCATAAAAATAGTTCGGGCCGCTTGGTGCGCTGATAACAGTTTCATACACTGGCATGGGCATAACTTCAGGCGTTTTAACCTGCTTACCCGGATTGCTTATGCCAGGCACATAAATTGTTTGCACTTTAGCCAAATCAATGATATCAGCGCGGCTGCCCAGATACGTAACATTCGTATTATTAAACGATTTCTCCAGGGTTTGTTTAACGTTATCCCTATCGTAAAGTGGCGCTGTTGCTAACCTCCAACCGGTTACTCCATAAAGAACTTTATGTTTTTCTTCGCTGGTAAGGTCTTTCCATGCACGTCCGTCTGCTTGCGGATTAAGCATCATATACGCGTAAAGAACAGCATAAAGAGATTTTTCATCAGTTTTACCGGATTTGCCCCAGGTTCGATTGGTAAGCTGTTCTATATCTTGTTTATATGATCTTTCTGTATTATCGCTAGCCACATATTTCTCATCTAACCGCGCAACAAGGGCAATTCCTTCATCGCGGGATAACTGCAATGCTTTGAGGTCTTTGCCGTTCATATTTATACTACCGCCCTTTAATAAAGATTCCTGAGCTTGCGGCAGGGCTTTGGTAAATATATCCGAATTTTTATCCAAAACAAAATTCCTGTTTCCTTTACTATCTTTAACAATTTTTCCCGTCGGTATAAATTCTCTGAAACCTGAGGCAACTTTACTTTCGCTGGCGATGACGCTTTTATCCTTAGCGATTGCTTCGACCTCAATGCTGATGTTTTTAATAATATCAGCATTGCCTTTTTCAAGTTGACTTTCCACATAACTGATGAATTTACTCTTTAGCACTTCGGGATTTTCATCACCGCTTAACTCAACACCAAGTTTTTTTGCCAAATCTGCAGGCTTCATATCAACAGCAGGAGAGAAATCTACCGCTAATTTATCCCAATATCCAGCAACTGCGGACTTCCAACTGGTAGATAATTGTTGTACTGGCGGCAGAGCCTCTTGCGTAGAATCCTTGGTCACGGAAAGCTGATGGCCAAACGGCCCATAAAAATGCTGCGTGTATTTATCAAATTTCTCTTCATTTGAATCATAATAATAGGTATTTTGCAGCCTGCCATACTGATCAACGGTAGCTTCTTCAAGCTTGGTCATCTTGGACGCGTATACAGGAACAGTAGTGCTCTCAGTTGGTTTATCTTTGCTTACTGACGTAACGTATGCCAGCAATGCCTTACCATAAGTTTCCTGCCCTTGCGAAACTCCTGCTTTTGAAAAACTATAAGTAGCTTTAAAAGAAGGCTCGTCAATAATACCTTCAACTTTTTCGATATCTGAATTTACTTCTCCTTGGGCAGATTTAATAGTGATTTTAGGGCCCGATTTTTCATCATCCTTATTTCCAACTGTTGCCTTCATCTCAGATATCCCAGACTTGACTTTTTCTCTATCAGCCAGATCGTTATCCGAATTTTCTTCCAGCTGCATAGTATAATCCAATACACTATTTTTGGTGAATAATGCGTAAGAACGTAATGTTTTTGGCAGCGCGTAATTATATACGGCTGAGGAAAGCGACTGGCCTAAAACGGAATTTGACCTGGAATTTAAATTCGCCGCTAACGGCATTAGTGTAGCATCTACCGCAGAACCCCCCCGGGCAAGAGCATCAATATAGTAAATATAATTATCCTGCATAGCTTGCTGATTCATAAAAGCATTCAAACCTGTGCCGGGAGAACGCAATGAAGGAGAAAAGGGAAGAGCGTCTACAGAAGCCTCGATAAATTGATCCGCCAAGCGCCCTAAAACACTGCCGGGAAAAAGAGTAATATTCCTGGCTAAATTATCGCTTGCGCTTATCTGGTTGTTTGTCGTCTCTACTCCGGTAATATCGGTAGGCAAAACCCTATTCTGCCTGAATAAATCCACGGCGCTGGCAGAAAAACTTGACCAAGCTAAATGCTGCAGTTCATCAACAGCATCCGGGCTGAGATCTCTTTGTTTACAATAATTTAACCAAGCCAGTTGGCTTAATAACGCACCGCTCTCCTCCAATGTCCGCTTTCCTATATACTGCGCGTAAGATAACTGGCCTCTTGAGCGTAGATGATTCTGCCCGGATCCTAAACCGTATATTTTTTCCTGCAGAGAATCTAAATTATTAAAAGCGTCGGTAACAATATTTGCCCCGGCTCCAGCCACTGCCATTTTCCATGAATTTTCAAAAATACGATGCCGATTGTCCCCTCGATGGATGTGAAAACCTTCTTTGCCGCTTAATAACTCAAGCAAAGCAATGCGTGTGGCTGTGGCTACAACCGGAGACAAGCCCATATTGCGCACAGCTTCAAAACTCGCTCTAGTCACACTCATCGTATTTATATCTTCGCCATTTATATTATATGGCAAGCCTCCAGTCATCTGAAATAACTCGCGATAAGTAGTAGAATTAAGTAAAGTGTGGTAGCCTTTTAATTTATTCAATACCGTGCCATTTATAGCTTCCCCGGAAATCGCCACGCGGCTGCCTCCGGCCAAAGTAAACTCAAGCATTTTATTCGGCTCTATTTTGTTATCGCTGACAGCAATAGTCGATAAGCCGGCGAATGTCTGGATATCAATATTTCTTTTTGAACTGGGGCCAAAAACTTCTAATTCGATAAAGCCCGGATTAGTAGCCGATTGTTTAAAGCTTTTGATTGTCCGGCCATCCGCAGTAACAAGAGTGCCTGTTATCGAAGATAAATTACCTTCTGCTTCTTTTTTTATTCCAAGCTTAAAAGCCTCAGCCTCAGGTATTGTCCTATTTTCTATATTGGTAACATTAATAGTTATGGACTGTCGTGGATCGCCCATAACCAAAAGCCCATATTCACCTGCTGTTTTTAAAGCCGTATCCATTGACTTGGAATAATTGGTAATGCTTTTAATATCGTTAGCATCAAATCCAGTAATATCTACTTTCACTTTACTGTTATCATTCCGGGTCACTAAAAGCATACCCTGGCGATCAGCCTTCTTTGCGGAGATTGTTCCCTTTGCCGTAATCTCAATGCCGGCATTATGCAATTCCTGGACAGTAACAGGTTTTTTGTTGGCCGTATTGCTAAGGACTGTGTTTGCGTTTTTACCTGCCTCTCCTATTGCCGTATTAAAATTAGAAAAAGCCTGCAGTTGTTTGATCATTGAAGCGTCAATTTGGTCTCCTCTAACCGTAACATTCTGCCCAGCCACGTCTATGTCAAACGTATCGGTTGCAGTAAGCTGCTTGCCGCCGGAAACAGATTCCATTAATTTCTTATCGTTTGCCAGTTGGTTTAAGCTGACGGCTTGTTTGCCGCCGGATTCCGTGAGCCCTTCAATAGATTTATTAGGGTCGAACTCGCCTTTTTTAACAAACCCCAGTTGAGCATCCACTGCCTGATGGGTTATTTTAGCCGCGGAATCATGCACCGCCATGGATACGCCGGCAGTAACTTCTTTGGAAACCATATCTGCGACCATTGACGCAACCGCTTCATCTACCGGCCCGATTATTTTTTTACCCTTTTTGGTATAAATGCCATGCTCTAAATTCTGCCTGATATATTCGTAAATAAACATCTTGGTAAAATTAGTCATTAAATCCGAGGCTATCTGTTTTAATAACTGGCCATAATCCCCATTTCTTCCATAACGGAAACTGGGATTAGCAGGAAGGCTTTGCCTGCCATTTTTCATCGCCTTAAATTTGTCTGCTAAATTATTAATTTTCAATTTTATGTATTGCCCAGGATGTATAATTTTATAGAAAAAATTTGCGGCAGCCTTGCCAAGCGATTTGACAAAATCAATAAAGCCTTTTCCAAGGCTCTTCAGAGAAAGTTTTAATACAGATTTAGCAATATTAATTATTAAGGTCATTGTGGCGCTGGCAATGCCGGAGATTAATCCCGCAGATGATAATTTTTGTAAATTAATGCTCGAGGAAGCTGTAGTTGCTGTATTAGTAGCAATATTTGACGCCGACCCTCCAGGAGCCGCAGTTTCCGCGCCTTCAGCTGATGATGCTGGCTGCATTTTTCCAGCGAGATTACTTTTGCTTAATTTCCCTGCAGCAAAACTTGCCAAACATCCCGCGATGGTCCCGACAACCATTGAACTAAATTGGCCCTTGGTAATCTTCATATTACCAACCTTAAGTTCCACGCCCAGGATCTTTTGCGTCTGTCCATAATTGCCGTAATGGTAATAATACATTATGTAACCTGTAATATCGCTTGCGACAGAAGCAGTCAGAACTCCCCAGGCTGCTGCCTCATTGGCGATGGCAACGCTTACAGCGAGCATTGCTCCTGTGATAGCTCCGGAGGCAAACATATGCCCTGCACTTTTTGGCCCATAGTTCCCATCCCTTGCCCAGGCAGGAGAACAAATATTCAAAAAGAAGATGGCAGCTATAAGAATACACAGCCACCTGGATTTCTTAAAAAAATTAAAAACTGAAAAATTATTCTGCCTCATTTTAGATCCTTTTTTCTATACTTAAATAAATTAACTAATCTCTATTAAGTATCAAAAGTATAACATAAGTATATTATCTAACAAGGTGTAAATTCAGTAATTAGGGTAGCGCTTTCTTTTTATAATTTACCAACATTTTATCTATTTAAAAAACATTTTTAATTAAAATACAAATCAAAATAACAAATAATTTTATCAAATAAACTGCAAAATTTTAGAATAAAGCAATTATTACTTCTTTTTGGACAATTTATAATGAATTAAATGCATTTTGGACATTAATTTTTTGTATTAAATGTCCAATCAATGAGTTTGAATTATACGTTGGGATAGGTGGTGATAGTGGTTAGGATTGTTTGATACGTAAACTGCGTAATACTTTATCAAAAACAGGCTTGTATTTCGCAAAATCTTCTAACTGACAGGAGCAGGTAACAGTATAAATCCGCCGGCCTTTCATCCAAACCGCGCTAATCGTTTTTAATCTTACTTTCTCCAGCAGATGTTCAAAGATAACCCATTTTCCTAATAAAGGCCCGGCATATATTTCCCCATCATAAATCTGATTATCCACAACCAAAGTGCGCTGCAACTCCTCTTTATTCAATTCAAAAAAAGTGTTCAGCGAAAAATCTTCAGACAACTCCGTAACAATAACATTTATACTCCGGTTAGAAACAAGATTATTTTTCTGTCCAACAGGCAGAGCCATTACTATGGTGTTGAAAGCTCCCTGTTCGATTTTCCAGGAACCAGGCAATAGTATAGAAAATTTAAATTCTTTGTTATCATAACGCCGCCATTCCGGGGTACAGCCGGAGAAAAACAAAATGAAGAATAAAAAAATACTTATTTTTCTAAGAATAGACAACTGCATTTTTATTTTAGTTTTGAGATTTGCTTAAGGAATCAATCCCCCTGTGGAAAATTTGATAATGATCGGGCCGGCAACAACAATTAATATCGCAGGCAATATACAGAAAATAAGCGGAAAAAGTATTTTTAATGACGCCTTTATCGCGTAACGCTCTCCGGATTGAAAACGCTTATCCCGCGTATCTTCAGAAAGATTGCGGAAAGCTTCTTCGATAGAAGTGCCCATTCTTTCTGATTGAATGATCGCGCGCACAAAACTGCTGATATCGACAAGTTTAAGCCGGTTAGCCATATCCTTTAATGCCTGGGAACGCGTTTTACCAACCTGAATCTCCCCTAAGACGATTGATAGCTGTTCAACAAAAGGGTTGGGAGAACTTATCTCCACAATCCATTTGATTGCCGAGAGGAAATCAGCCCCGGCATTAACGCACATATCCAGCAAATCTATCGTTTCAGGAAACACCCTGACAATAGCCTCTTTCTTTTTTCTAACCTTGCTCCAGATAAATAAATCCGGCAGGAAGAAACCCAGCAACCCGCTAATTAACGCATAGGCCGGAGATAATAAATAAAAAGCTCCGGCAAGAACCAAAATCATCACCACCAATTTAACCAGCATAAAGCCGTTGAGATCAATTTTCAGCCTCAAAACTTCTGTCTCTACCTGTAAATTAACGAAATACGGCAGATTTAGCAATGGCTTAATCACGGGTAAACTACCTTTGAGCAGCCCGCCGTAAAAACGCGATTTTTTAAAATTAATCAGCCGAAAATTGTTTTGTTTAGGAAAAGCGTCGGATAGTTTCAGCCGCGGTTCTTGCCTGGCCTGCAGAATATTATAAGTAATTAAAAAAATTGCTGCGGCAATTAATGCCATGATCATATATAACACTTATTTTTTCTCCCTGAAAATCATATGCGGATTGTGCTCACCTTCTTGATAATAATCATCCCGGCAATTTGCAAACATATCGCGATGATCACAAAAAGCCGTCCTGTAGAATTCTGCCACATAATTGTGAAGTGATCCGGATTCTGTTTGTAAATAAAATAGCTAAAACCTACCGGTAGAAACATCATAATTAACCCCTGTAACCTTCCCTGCAGGGTAAGCGTGGAAATCTTTTCTTTCAGTTTAATATTATCACGAATAGTGGATGTCAGCCGTAGAAGAACTTTAGGCAGTTCGCCTCCGGATTCCCGGGCAATAAGTATGGAGCTGACTAAAAGGTTAGATTCTTCCAAAGGGATTCTTTTGCGCAGTTTGATTAAAGACTCCTCCAGGCTCATTCCCCATTTATTTTCTTTTAAGATAAGTTTAAATTCCTGAGAAATCGGCGGGGGCATTTCTTCACAGAGCACTTCAATTGCCTGAATAAAACTTAAACCTGCCTTCAAAGAAGAGGAAAGCATGCTTAAACCGTCAACTAACTGGCCCTGGAACTTCTTTATTCTGTTTTGATAAGCCATTTTTACCATAAACCCCGGAAAGGCAATACCTACTAAAAACCCAGCCAAAGCACCCAGGATATGCTGAGATAAAATAAAACCCGCTCCGGCAAAAATTACCGGAGATAGATATACCAGCATCAAGCGTTTTTTCTCCCAGAAGACAAAAGATTCCTCCAACTGGGCCTTGATATGGCCGGTACGTTTGGACTGCATTTTATCGTAGAAACTGATTATGGATGGGAAGATATGCTCGATAAAAAAATCCGAGAGCATATATAACGAGAAGAAGATTGCTATGAATATAGCAAGAAATATCATCGATTTTCTACCATATCTTTATTAATTTTTGTGCCGCCGATATACGGCCGGTATACTTCTCCCTGGCCTATGCTATCTGCGCTATCGCGCAATTTACCAGCAAGGGTATTTCTTAAATAATAGCGCATAATTATAAGAGATGCAATAATAATGATAAGCAATATTGTGTATTCCAGGATAGCTTGGGCGTTTTTTTTCATCATTCTGCTTTATGATAAGATATTTGTACCATTGAACCGCGCTCTCGGGAAGTAAAATTAGGTAAGATGGTTGTTTCTGCTTTTTCGGAGCCCTTCTCAAAATTTAAGATATAGCTGTCATTAACTACTTGCCCAAGATCCTCACCGTCAGAAAACGGAAGCTCGATGCCAAGATCCTTCTTGCCATTGGCTTTCATATACTCCTGAGTGGCTTCGCCAACTGCCGATTGATTCAAAATATCCCAACCGTCATCAGCCATATTTTGACGATAAAAATTAACGACATCAGCTACGCTTAAAGCCGTGGTATATACGATCGTTACGGTTTTATCCCGTTCAAGGCTCATAATCCGCACACTTTGCGGAAGCCGAGGCAGATAATCTCTGCCCGGAACATCCTCTGTCGGCAATTGCATCAGTGTATCGTTTACTGAAGGCTTAGTGTCTTCGATAGCAGGTTCTCCGGCTAACTGCAAATATTTAGAAATTGCTATATTTGCCTGTTTATCCTTGATAAAAATAACGACACTCACAACAAGAGTATTCTGTTGAAAACGCAATGTCTGCCGATTAGTTGCTTCATCTAACGAATCAATTAATTTACGGAATCCTTCTTTTTCAAAAAAGCTACGATAATAATTACTGATTTGGCCAACTTCTTCATCGCTGGCATAAAGAGTAGAGTTGACATTACGGTTACCAAAATATAAATCTTTACTATCCAGAAATTTACTACCGGGGGGCACAGGAACGTCAAAATTCATACTCTCCTCTGCCAAAACGCCGCGGCAAAACATTAAAATAACAAATATTAAAATTAATCTTTTACGCATAATCATCTAATATGTAGAAGTAAGCTCAGATTCAAATAAATGTTTCGTCGTATCAAACGAATCCATTGTTAATCCAATTGGAGTGCCCTGATCTTCAAGAGCAGCGCTAATCCAGCACCATTCAGGCGATGCGAAACATTCCAGTCGTGGCCCTAATGTTGGTTTGATGTCGTGCGGAACACCATCGCCATCATCTTCACCATAGAGATGAGACACCGCAGAAGCCTGCACTACTCCATAACGAAAATTCCACAACCCCAGGTTCTTATTTCTTTTATACCTGCGCACAGTAACGACAATCGGGTTATCATCCGTATAGGTTTTGATATCCGGTTTAAATTGCAGGCCTCCGGGGAAAATGGTCTTAATGATACCTCCGATTATTTTTCCCACCCATTTTCCCAATTTGCCTAAAAATGACAAATACCATATATCTTGAGTATGCGTGTCGATATAATCAAATATATTTTCAATGGTCTGGCTTATCGGTTCATATAATTTCAAAGGATACATTACGGACGAATATACTGTAACCTCTACATAATTATCATAATCCTTATAATTTAGCGAAGGGTAACTGTTCGTGACATTCCCCTGGTCATCTACCTGCCAACCGTAACCGGCAGTAAGGATTCCCGGATAGATATGCCCAGGCGATATTTTTCCTAATCTCATCTCATTCCAAAAATAGTTTTCTTCCATGAAACTGGAAAACCCTGATTGCGTATACTTCTTAATCTTTTTCTTTAACGCTTTTTGAGCGCTACTTAAATTCTTCTTGGGCAAAGCGGGATCATCGCCTAAAGTATAAATTTCATTATATTTTGCGATCTCAGCAGGAGAAAGATTATCCACATTAAGGCCATAAACATTTTCTACAAATTGATTAAAGCTCGGCCGCGGCTCATCTATCCCGGAATTAGAAAAAGCGTATTGCAAAGCGGATTTTTTGGCATTACCCCAGGCCATCTTCCCGTCGTTAAGAGCTTTGAAATAATTCACCATTTGTTTGATGAAAACGCATACGAGCAGAATAATTGCGGCAACGATGCCGATTACTGTGCAGCAGAAAATTATGATACCTATAATTTCTACGATCAATAACCCGAGCATTTGGTCGCTTAACAAACCAATCCCCAATAGGTAACCGCTTAAAGTGCTTGCTGCCGCAAGAGCGCCCGCATCAGCGGCATTAGAAACATCTGTTTTGAATATACCGATCTGGCCAAGGTTAACCGTGATCATAGCAACAATAATAACCACGACCAAAGCAACAAGCAGAAAAGGAAAAACCTGCCCTCTATTTCTAAACTTTATAAATATCATCCTCTACCGGGCTCCTCTATTCTTCTAAAGCATCCAAACATGTAGACTGCGATACGGTATCCGAATTATTACTACAACAAAAAATCATGCTTTGAATAGTGTTTTTAATAGTAGCGGCAGAGCCATAGAATTCTTCGGAAATTTTAGCTAATTGCGCTGCTGCACTTTTCATTTCTTTTGAAGATTTTTTCCCGCCAAACCAGGAACAAGCCTCCCACCAATTGTCACATTTTTTTGACTGTTTATACATATCATCCGAATTCTTTTTCATAATCACCGCTTGGTTCTCAAGATCAGCCATCTGGTTTTCATAGTTATTGACCGCCGGCTGGATCTGGGCTGAACAATTACATTTTGCAAAACACGGCTGATAACAAGAATCGGAACCGGCACACATATTTTTACATTCAGTATCACAAGCCTCTGATGCTTCAGCTAAAGAAATGCTTTCAGCTGTCGCGGTGTTTACCTTTCCTGAAGGAATACCTTTAAATACCCAATCTTCAGTCAAATCAAGAGGTTGATAACCTACTCCCACCAATGCTAAACTATTATCCATATCATAAGGCCTTGTTGAACCTGCGACGTCTATCCGGGTTTTCTGGAAACTAACCTGTCGTTTTGCATAATTGGCATTAAACCAGATCCAAATCCTGACAATACCCAATAACAACCCTGATATGACTATAAAAACTAAAACATAATCAAGGATAGATTGCGCTTTTTTAAAATACATAAATTAGGCCGGTTTTGTGATTATTCATTTGCTGTTTCCCAGCTTCTCTCGCGGTAGATCTTCGTGCCAACTTTATCTTTGCTATAATCTATGCGATTAATATCATCGCGCGCATAAGCACCCAAAGAAATTTGGTTATCCACAGCCTCTACTGTTTTTTTGCCCATATCTTCATCTTCATACATTTCTCCTTCATAAAAATATTCGGGCAGAACAGAAGAATGGGATTCAGTGGCATCAGTTTCAGCATTATCAAAACGCACGTGTAAAGTTGTATTAAGCGTATCCTTTAATTCAGAAGTGCTTGTATTAATAATACCCTTTCCCGGGCTTTCCTGTTTTAGCACATTGCTGGAGAATTCCTCATCCCTGACCTGTTCTTCATTGTAAACACTAACTGGCGACCAAACTGTAACTTCTTTACCATTAATATCAATGATTTGCTTGGGATACTTCTTTAATTCTATTTCCTGGTCATTTACCGCATAATAACTATAGTTACCTTCCTCAAGACGATCTCCGCCACTGGCATTAAACACCGACCAGATCAGGCCGACAATCGGGATATCAAACATAATTGAATCCGGGTCAGATTGCGGTCCGGCCATACCTTTCTGCCATAGAACACTGGCGCTGGAACCTACTGTTGAAGGTTGACCCTGGCCAAACCCTCCGAAAAGGTTAAGGGATCTGTCTTCTTTTTTATACATATAATTTACGCTTCCGTTACGTTGATAAGCCTTTTGTGCTGCCCGGCGGAATGCTTCCATCTTTACTTGTTGCTGATTATCTAAACGCTGGCCATACATAAGCAAGACGGAAAAAACCAATAAAATCAAGCTGCCGAATATTGCTAATTCCACTGCCGCCTGAGCTGAATTTGCCGTATGCAACTTTCTCATTTTAGATTTATGGCTGAACTTTATTTAAATCAAGTATCTTTAACGCGGCTTGCGAGCCATCTTCTACGCTAGAAGAAACAGTATCTTCGGTCGTTTCCGAAGACAAATAATTAGTGATATACCCCTTTGCTCCGGATTTTTTAACCTCCAACTGGTTATTTACCGCATTTTGTGCTGACTTGGATTTCGTAAAATTTGTGTCATCACCTTTATACTGGTTAACCTCATCTCCCCATCTTGTCCAGAATGTAAAATCTGCCAAAGCCATTACTTTGCCCTGTATTGCCCTCTTTAAGGGAGTATTGATAAAAGACAATACTGCTAATATCACACTAAAAACAGTCACCCAGAGCACTAAACTATGGCCCTTATTTTGAATAAGCTTCTTCGGTCGCAAATGAATCTATTCCTTCCTGCCGCGTATAAGAACTTGAGGTGTTATTTTCCGTGAGAGTTATATTATCCGGAATTTCCACACCCTCAGCTGTGCTGCCACCAGTATAAGTTACACTGTTGGAAGAAGTAACTGAGTTAGTTAAAGATGTCGTATGACCCGGAGAATATTGCTGGCCGATTTCGTCAGCGCCCTGTTTGATGCTCCCTTGATAAGCGCGTTTAATATAAATTTGCATAATTATCAGCGCGGCAATAATCACGCTCAAAAGAACAACATACTCTACTATGTTTTGGCCCTTCTTAACAAAAATAACCATTTTAAGCCTTTAAGTTACCGATGGATAAGGCTACTCTGCCGACAGCGGAGACGCAAAATCTTCTACTGTATCTGTCTGATATTCACTTCTTCTTGTTTTTTCCTGAGAAGCCGAAGCAGTTTTACTTTCTAATGTCGCTTTGCTTTCTCCACCGGTCCGCTGATTAAAAGAATACACCCCTTGGGAAACTACATCCGTAGGAGCGGAAGTAAGGCCGGCACTTTCCGCGAAATTATTTATCGTAGAATCTGTGCCTACGCCTTCCACAATATTCTGGTCAGTAAGCATTTCCCTGGTTTGTTTTATCGTGGTACTACTGGCAGAAAATTGATCGCCCATTTTATCAGCAGCGTCTTTTAACCCCCCTTGATAGCCTCTTTTTACAAAGACCTGCATAATCAAAAGCACGGCGATAATAACCCCTAACAAAATAGCATATTCTACAATTGATTGACCCGTATTGCGCCTTGACATTTTATTGCCTCCCTTGCTTAAAAATTTTATTCAGCGGAACCAGCTTCATCAATTGTTTCAATACTTACTGCCTTGGTTTCAGTTTGTTGAACCTGCTTTTTCTCTTCTGCGCCGCCCTGTTTTAGCACGCTCTGGTCAACATAACTTTCTCCGCCTTTAACAGTAGTCTCACGGAAATCCTGATTATATAAAGCGATACTACCTTCTCCATCTGCGGCGGTAAGTTCAGTATTATCACTGCCTGCAGTCAGCATATAATCCAATGCCTGTTTATTCTTTTGACGCAGACCACCTTTTAAAGCTACCTGTAAAATTCCGGCAGCTACCGCAATAACTAAACCAAAGACAATCGCATATTCCGCGGTAGATTGCCCTTTCTGATTAAAAAACATTTAATCACCTCCCGTTTAGTTTATCAAATTACTGAAATACACCTGTAGTTAAATCAGCAGTTGTCTTATCAAGCGCATTACCCACTGTCTCGTAAGTTTTGCTGACTTGGCCCTTTATGCCCCCGCTCTTAGAAGTACCTAATAAAACTACAACCAACACCGCGATTATTGCACCCAATAAAAGAGTGTACTCAAGAATACTTTGCCCTTTCCTACGGTTCTTACCCATCTATATCCTCCTTTAAATTATCTACTTCCGCTTATAAGACAACTCTTCCTGCACCTGTTTAAGCCGGGCGTTCATCGAACGGTAAACATATTTATAGGTTACGGTTACCGCTGTTGCCACGATAATAAAAAGCATGACATATTCAATAATACTTTGCGCCCTCTTATTTATGGACAACCCTGGTAACATAAAAACCTCTACTTTGTATCCGGCGTAGTGCCACCATTAAGAAAATAACCTTTTGCCGCGGTTTTAAAATGTTTGTTGAAGGCATCCCCGCCTAAATTGCTCGCCACAACTACCGCGATTATCGTAATCGCAACTAATAAAACATACTCTATGATACTTTGGCCATGGTTTATATTTGTCATCTTAATCTTAAAAATAAAAACCGGCGCTTAATAAATTCGCCGGTTCTTTAAGCTTAAGCCAGAATTATTCCGAGTATGGCTTTGCTTGGCCGGCCCTCCCGACCTATATAATAAAAAACTGATTCTTTAATGATACAGTTAACTATACCATTGAATAATTTTAGATTCAATCCCATTTCACCTATTGGCGGAAACCGCTTTCTTTGGAAAACTTATCGTTACCCCCGCCGGAAAGCAATCTTATTTTGAAGTAGAAAAAATACCTTCGGGTAATTGTATACCCCTAATTTTGATATCATTGATAAATGTCGGAATATAACCGGTGGCTTGGAAATTCCCCAACACTTTATGCTGATTGTCTACGCCAGTCTGCTTGAATTCAAAAATATCCTCTAAGCCAATATGGGTTTCATCGACCATGCCGGTGACTTCGCTAATCTGCACTATTTTACGCGTGCCGTCGGACAAACGAGTCGTATGCACAATTACGTCAATTGCCGCGGCAATCATTTCGCGAATCGACCGCACAGGCAATTCAACGCCGGACATCAGGATCATGGAATCTATCCTGGTAAGCACGTCTTGAGTGGAATTCGCGTGAATCGTGGTCATTGAACCATCATGGCCAGTGTTCATTGCCTGAAGCATATCTAATGTTTCGATACCGCGGCACTCGCCGATAATAATCCTGTCCGGCCGCATACGCAGGGTATTACGAAACAAGTCCCTGATTGTAATTGAGCCCTTGCCTTCGATATTCGGAGGACGGGATTCTAACCTGATCCAATGTGCCTGATGCAATTTTAATTCTGCGGCGTCTTCAATCGTGATAATTCGTTCATTCTCCGGGATAAAACCTGAGAGAACATTCAAAATTGTTGTTTTACCCGAACCAGTCCCACCGGAAACAATAATATTTTTACGCGATGCGACACATGCTTTTATAAAATCCGACATCGCCAGATTAAAACTATTCAGCTTAATTAACTCTTCAGTAGTAAACCTTTCTTTCCTGAATTTCCTGATTGTTAATGCCGGCCCGGTAAGTGATAGTGGGGGAATAATCGCGTTGACGCGCGAGCCATCGGTAAGCCGGGCATCAACCATCGGGACACTTTCGTCGATTCTCCTGCCGATGGGAGCGATAATTCGTTCAATTACCGTCTTAACCTGAACATTAGAACTAAATTTTTTATCAGTGCGCTCAATCATTCCTTTGCGCTCTACATAAACCTCATCTTTATTATTTACCATAATATCGGTAATTTCCGGATCGGACAATAAATCCTCTAAGGGCCCTAAACGTAACGCTTCATTAAGTATATCCTTAACGATTCTTTTACGGTCTTCCACTGAAGCAATCAAGCTGCCTGCTTCTTCGGCTAAAAGATTAGTAACGAGTATCTCCGCCCGGTCATTTAATTCTTTATTTTTTTTCGCTTCGGAAAATATCGATAAGTCCAACCTTTTTAAATCCAATTCATCAATTAAACGGTTATGAATCCGGCTTTTCAGTAACTGCACTTGATCTACCTGCTGCGAAAAGTTTGTAACTTCATCAATTGTTTCTGTCATTCCTTGTTTCTTCCAGAAGCTTCCGCTTTTTTCTAAAGTTTCTTCTTTAAGTTTTAAATCGCTTAAATTACACTTTGGAATAAATAAACTACTATCTTGGGTAATTTCAAGGGCTAGTTTCTTTAACGCTATCGCTGTCTTTGACCTAGGAAAATCAACAACCACAGGCACTCCGCGGTTAATCGCTTGCCCTACAAGTTTGCCTTCTGAAGGAATTAAAGAGAGAATATCCGCAGGCAGATTAACCCGGATCTCCTGCCAGCTAATACTAGAGAGCGACTCTGCCCTATTTAAAACAATCTTTACCATAGATAACGGAAAATGCAAATACTGCAGCATTTCAAATGCCCATTTACTTTGGTATATGGAAAGCACATCCGGAGTAATTACTAAAAGTATCAGGTTAGCCTGGTTTAAAGCAGCCATCGAAATATCATTAAAGCTCTTTCCGGCATCAACAACAATATAATCGCAATCATTGTCTACAAGATTAAAAACATCTTTGATCCCTTCAGGATCAAGCAGAGGAAGTTGTTGTGGTTTTAAAACTGCCGGGAGAAAACCAATATTAAAAGAATTGCGGGGGATAAAATTTTCTTTCTTAAAATCCCTTGGGTTTTGAGTCTTTAAAGCATGCAGCAGGTCAACAACAGCCTTCTGCGGGGATAAACCGAGCATCCTGGACATATCGCCGACTGTCTGTAAATCAAAATCAAACAAACAGACGCGCTTTTCAAAATCTTTAGCCAGCGCTACGGCAATATTGCTGGCAACCAAAGTTTTGCCCACTCCGCCCTTAGTGCTGAATATTACGATTGTTTTAGCCATAAGTTATCGTTTTAATCCAAGTTGTATGTTATGGGAATATCAATCCAGAGGTCTTTCTTATCTACGGATTCCGGAAATGGCGGAAAAGAAATAATCCTTCTGGCAGTAAGTATAGCATTCTCATCAAGAACATTATAACCCGAAGAATTCCTGATTACAGTATCCAGCAATTCTCCTGTATAAGATAAATGCAGCCCTAATTTTACTGTCCCCTGGAAACCGGCATCTTTAGCCGGGGAAGGATATCCTAAATTATCCAGAATACGCTTCTGTACAATCGCGGCGTATTTCTTTATATTCTCCGGCACATTCTGATCGAGATCGGCTACAGTTGAGCTAATCGAGTTTTTGGCTTCTGCAATATTTTTCGCCTCGATTGCTTCGGCAACTTGTCTGCCGACAATCTTAGGAGTTAATGTCACGAATAATTCCATATTGCCGCGTTCTCCGTCACCGCCGCCAGAACTGGTGGTCTTTTTCCTGAAGAGTAATCCGAAAATAGGTATATCGCCAAACCACGGTGTTTTAGTAATATCCTCTTCCTCTTTCTGTTTAACTAACCCGCCGACTGCTAAAGTCTGGCCGTCGTTTAAATAAAGTTCCGTAGATATGGTACGTTTAGTTAAAGGATACGCTTTGGCAGTTGTTTCCGTAGCCGTACCTAATGTTTCTACTGCACCTACCTCACTGATATCCACATTTAAAGCTACTTTTATCCGGTCATCTCCGGTGATCGTAGGTTTAATCTTAAGCTTGATGCCATACTCTTTATATTCTACGCTCGTGCCCGAGCCTCCGGCAGAAGCAACTTCAGTGGTAAACGTAGGCTTTTCACCTCCCACGGATAATTCCGCTTCTTTACCGCTCTGACAGGCAAGCCTCGGACGGGAAAGAACACGCGCTTTACCTTCTTTAACTAAAGCGTCCAAAGTCCAAACAAAAGCCCCTCTTTTAACATCTAATACATTAAAAAGTTTTGCCCAGCCAACTCCGGTTAATGCGGGAGTGTTAACTTCGCTAATAGTTATCGTACTGCTTAAAGGATTAGTTAATCCTAAAGCGCTAGAAGCGTCTTTGCTTAATTCTAAAACCTGCACATCAATTTCCACGGCGGTTTCTAATTCTTTAATATTAATTAAATCCACGGTTTTACTCTTCAAAGCGCCTAAAACAAGCGATATTTTATCCTTATCCTGTATCGTCTTTACCTCGCCCAATAGAAGAACCTTGCCTTCATCCTCTTCTGCCTGAGTATGAACCCCGGAAAAATCAAGTTTACTTAAAAGATTATCTATCCGGCGCTTGGCTTCTTGAATATCCTCGGCAAAAACCTTTACTCTATAAGATTGTTCCCCGTAAAGATCCCAAAAAACAAAAGTCGTTGTTCCCGGAATTTTAGGATTAACGGTTAATTCGTTCTTAGAAACATTTCCCACATCAATTACAGCCGGGTTACCGATGGCAATCCGCGCAAGCCCGTTCACCGAAACAACCCATGGTTCACCCACAAATAATTTAACTACTTCGTCAGAACTGGCGCAGAAAGCGCGCTGAATAAACATCGCGGTTATCGCGAAAGCAACTAAAAAGATTATTCCAAAAGCCTTTTTCATCCTTACTCCTTATTTATTTGTATACAGGAATCTTGTCTTTATTCGTTCCCCTGTATATTTCCACGTATGATTCCGGTTCGGATTCTTTAGAAAGCTCTGCTTTTTTGGTCTTAACCTCATCTGTTTCAACCGGCGCCAAATATTGAAATACACTATCCCAGCTGGCCGGAGAAACCTGTTCAATTTTAGCATCCGAAGGCGAACGTAAAGCTAAACGGATTTTCCCCTGATCCTGAATAAAACCTAAAAGATTGGCATCTTTTGGGTTAAGTGCCAATGTAATTAATGGCGAGGAATCCGCTTTGCTTGATTTCTTAGAACGCTTGTCTTCATCATCTTGCGGAAAAGAAGCAGAGATATTCTGTCCGATGGCTAAAACTAATACGTTTTGGAATAACGGCACAGCTGCGGGTTGGCTTGTCTGCTTGCCTTGGGTATTTGTTACAGGAACGCTAATCATCGCCACAACATCCACATAATCACCCGGGCGCACCATGCCGCCTACGGCAGCAATACTATCAACGGATATAGTCACCGCTCTCTTACCGATAGGGGTAACCATAGCCAGCGAACTCTCATTAGAAATTCCCGCTGCCTTAGCAGAAATAAATTTATTTAAAGTAATCTGTTCTCCTTTAGAAATCGGGACAACAGCAAGCATCCCGGATACTCTGTCAAGAGATGTTGCCGCTTGAGGCTGCACATATTGCTTTAAAACAATTATCGTTTCTACGCTGTTTCTATCCAGCACTGATCCTTTGGGCAAGTCACGGGAAGCAACCAAAATTGACACCTGTTCGGACTGTAATTTCGCCAGTTTTCTGTTGGCGTCGGCGATAACAGCGCTGCGCTGCTGATCGGTATAAACCTTAATCAAATAAGCGGCAACTAAAGCTAAAACGATCCCAATTATTAAAGGCAATTTTTTTCGCATCTACTCTACCTCTTTCTCATAGATTTCTATTTTTGATTGGTCGGCTAATTTAATAATTATTTCTTCGAGGCGCTGTTGTTGTTTTATAAAAATAAGCGCGCGCTGGATTTCATCTTTAGCTTGCTCAAGCGTCATCTGTTCTCCACCGCGGCGGGCTTCAACTTTAATAATATAATAACCTTCCGGGCCTCTGAAGATGCCGCTGGCCTGGCCAACTTGCAATTTAGAAGCGTTATTATTCATTTCTTCAAAAAGCGCGTCCGAGGAAAGAAAACCCAAGTTACCGTTCGAGTTAGCGCTTTTTCCTTTAGAATATTTTTTGGCTAAAACCGCGAAATCTTCTTCTTTAAGCACCCAAACAAGAACATCTTTGGCTTCATCTTCAGAAGGCAAGACAATTTCTCTGATATTAATCTCCTCAGTTGCTTTAAATTGGCTCTTATACATATCATAGTAATTTCGAATTTCCTCAGGCGTCAGCTTAATGTTTTTAGCTTCATCTTTTATCAAAGCAACCACTAAAAGGTCAAGTGCCGCCTTTTGTAAAGCGTCTTTAAAATCCTGGCCTTGCTGAAGCTTTCTATTTAAGGCAGATTGATAAAGCAGCGTCCTGCGCACCATCTCATTTTTTAAATAATCAATTTTTTCTTCACGCGTGGAGATTTTCGCCTCAGGAGAACCTGCGGGAACCATAGAGTTATAGACTTGGATTTCCTGATTTAAATCATCTAAACCTATCGGGATATTGTTGACTCTGGCAATTATTTTACCTTTTGCCGATATTTGAAAAACTGCTTCTTTGTTTTGCGAAGATTGGTCTAAATTGGCGGAATTATTCTGGCAACCGGTTAACCCGTAAAATATGAAAATTCCTGATGCTAATAACAGAACCAAACGGTTCATCTATTACCCTCCAGGAGAAAACGTTAAAATATTTAAATTATTTAACCACAATCTGTTATAAAAATCAAGAAAATTATTTATCTAACCGCAGCATATCACCCGAAGAAGTCCGGCTTGTTTTGATTGACCCCGCGGGCAATTCTACCGCGCAACAAGCCTTTAAATATACTGCCGTTACGCGAAAAGGTTTTAACTCAAGCACTGTTTTTACCACCCGGTTAGTTCGATCAATAAATATTACATCTATGGAAAAACGCATAAAAAAAGTATGAATACTATTGCAGGGTTTTAGCACTATCCCGCTACCTTGCGCTAATGCCGGTTTACCCAAAAGCCCGAACATTCTCTGCCAGAACTTATCCGCAAGAAGCGCGTCTTGAGCTAAAAAAACATTCTTAGTAATATTGTATATTTTCATAAATAAAATTTTGGGGCGTTGCTAAAAAATGCCCCTTTGTGTATTTTAAGGAAACCGTTCTTTAGTAACGCCCCGTAATCTTAACCCGCTGCGCTTGCGGCTTTAATTTTAATTACTTTATTTCTCCCTCGTAGATCTCAATCTTGGCTTCGCGTGAAAGTTTGCCGATCAGATCATCGATGGCTTGCTGTTGTTTGGAATAAGTAAGTAATTTCTTAATATCTTCCCACATCTCCGAAAGCATTTTTTGCTTGCCGCCGCGTTTAGACTCTAACTTAATGATGCTGTAGCCTTCGGGAACCTGAAATATACTGCTGATTTTCCCGGCTTGCAGTGAATCAGCAAAAGCCACATTATCAAATTGGGCGGATTTCTTGCCTCTTTTTATAAAACCTAATTCTCCGCTATCTTTCGCGCTTGGGGCGATAGAATTTGCCTTGGCTAAAACACCAAAGTCGCCTCCTTGTAAAAGCTGGATCAACATATCTTTGGCTTCTGCTTCAGTAGCAACAACAATTTCTTGGACCTGCCTCTCTTCAGGCTCCTTCAGCTGGTCCTTGTTGGCATTATAAAAATCTTCAATTTCTTTAGAAGTAACATCGACTTTCTGCGCGGATTGCCTGATTAATTCCATTACCAAAAGCTGCATCTTGGTTTTTTCTAAAGCCTTGGAGACATCTTCATTCCGATCCAGGCCCTTATCTAAAGCATTCTGATAAAGCAGCGCCCGGCGCACAATATCATTTTTTAAATAATCTATCTTTTGCTCGCGCGTGGTAATTTTAGCTTCTGAACCGTCGGCAGGTAAATTAGCGTTGAATATTTCAACTTCCTGGTTAAAATCATCCAAGCCGATTGGTATATTGTTCACTTTGGCTACCAGCGCTCCCTTGACTTTCAGCGTTTCCACTGCCGGAGGTATTTTCGCCGGTTTAGCGGAAAGCGTAGAAGTTTTACTGAATTTATCGCACCCCGTAACCCCAATAAAAAGTAACCCTAAAATAATACAGAAAATTAAATTACGTTTCACCTTTAGCCTCCTTGGCTGTTAAAAAATTAATTTTTTTATTTGATCGCGTTGATAATCTTGATCAAAAGTTCGGCAATCTTGGCAATAAGATAAAAGAAGAAGAACATAAAAACATAAACCACCAGCACAATCAAACCAGTCCAGGGTAAATTATTGGGAACTTTGCCCAAAAGTATGGCGATGCCGCTAGTTAAGCCTAAAAACAAAAAAATCCAGGCAGCCACTTTAACTACTGCACTGGAAACCTTTAAAAATCCTAAATGTTCACGCATAAGATCCCTCCTTGTTTAATTTTTACCATAAAGCCACCTTAAAAACAAGCAAAATCTTCAATCTTGGTAGCCTCAACGGGATTTTCCCGCCTGCATATTTTATTCTAGGCGGGATCCCGCCTACCCTTAACTCATGGCGGGAGAACCGTATATACAATAGCCCCAACGAGATTTGAACTCGTGTTTACAGCCTGAGAAGCTGACGTCCTAGACCAGGCTAGACGATGGGGCCAAAAATTTATTTAATATGAACTGCTCGCTTCATCAAAGACCAGGCTTCCCGTTTCTCTAGATTTTGTATTTTGGAAACGGGATCCCGCCCCATTCCTAAAAATCCAGGCGGGAAGACGATGGGGCCAAACTTTTGACAAACCATTCTACTATAATCGGACTTTTAGTCAACAATTTTATTGACCCTGGTTGCTTTACATTATATACTGACAACCATGAAAGTAAGCCTTGGCTTCAACGAAAGCAAAGATTATGTGCAGGCGGTTAATGAAGCTGTTGGAGAGGCAACTATCGGACTGCAAAATAACCTTCCCAGCTTTGCGATTATTTTTACCACAATCGAATTCGCTCACCCGATGGTATTAAAGATACTCAACAACCTACTGGGCGATACCCCGATAGTCGGCTGTAGCAGTTTAGGGATCATTTCCGGTAAGAAAATCATCAGGCACGGTTTTGCCATTGCCTTAGTCAGTTTAGGCCAACAGACATTTTTTAACGCTTCCTGTGTAAAAGAAATATCCAAAAGGACCCCTTTAAAAACCGGCGAAGAATTAGGTGAAAAATTACTTTACGGCTGCCGGGACGTGCGCAGAAATTTCAGCTTAATATTCTCAGACGGATTAATCGCGAACCCCGGGCAATTATTTAACGGTTTGGAAGATAAAATGGGAAAGAGTTTTCCCTTGATTGGAGCGGCTGCTTCGGATAACCTGGCTTTTTCTAAAACCTTTCAGTATTTTAACAAAGATGTGCTCACTGATGCCTGTTGCGGCATACTCTGGGGGGGCAAACTTAATTTCGGCTGGGGTATTGAGCACGGCTGGAAACCGTTAGGCAAAGAACGCCTGGTGAATAAAGCTAATAAAAATGTGATTCAGGAAATTAACGGCCAACCGGCAATCAAATTATATGAAGAATACCTGGATAAAAACTCCCTAGAATTAAGCAAGGACTTAAAACGCATATCTATTTTTTATCCTTTAGGGGTTTATCTGCCGGGTGAAAATAAATACCTTCTGAGAAATATCACCGCCATCAAAGATGACGGCGCGTTAATTACTCAAGGCGATGTTCCTGAAGGCAGCAACGTGCGCCTGATGATTGGCACCAAAGAATCATGCCTGACAGCGACAAAAAAATCCTGCGAAGACGCTCAAAAAAGGCTTTTTGGCGTAAAACCTGAATTAATAATGGTATTTAATTCCGCGTCACGCTTTACGCTTTTAAACAAACAAGCTGCTCAAGAGATAGAGATCATTCAACAGGTTTTTGGGCCGCATGTCCCTCTTATTGGAATCTATACTTTCGGCGAAGCAGCGCCGTTGGAATCAATTAATTACCTGGGAAAAACTTATTTTCATAATCAATCCATTTGCGTATTAGCCATAGGAGCTGATAAATGATTCCTAACTTTCTGATGTTCTGCGCGATGTTATCAATTGTGTTTCTAGTAATCGCTTTATTTTCCAAAATGCAGCTGCTTAAAGAAGCTCAAGGAAAAATCATCCGGCTTGACCGTTCTCTGGAAGAAATGGATGAACAGGGAAAACTGATTATGCGTACGGACATGGAGTTGAACAAAACACAGGAAGCCCTCGACAAAAAAATATCCGGATTAAACACTTTGCAGAAATTATCGCACAGCATCGGAACGACGCTGGAAGAAAACCAAATCTTTAAAACAATTGCCGCGGAATATTTAGAAGAACTGGGATTCGAACGCTGCCTGGCCTGCCTTTGGGATGAGTTAACAAAACAATTCCAGATCCATTTAAACATAGGTTATACCGACCCGGAATTAGCAAAAATAAAAACCACCCTGCAGGAAGATAAAAAATATTATTTCAGCTTAGTACATAACGGGTTAACCTCTTCTTCGCTTTTTAACCCTCCGGATTTTCTCTCCAAAGAAAAAATTAAACTGTATTTTGCGGCCAACTCCTTTATAATCTCCTGCGTGCTGCCAAAAGAAGGCAGCCGCGGTTTTTTCTTTGTGGGAACCCAAAATATGGAAACCCGTATCACTGAAGGTGATTGCGAACTGGTCACTATCCTGGCTAATCAAATCGGGCAGGCTTTAGATAACGCTCGCTTATTTGAAAAAGCCTGGAAATCACAGCAGGAATTGGAAGTAAAAGTCGAAGAAAGAACCCGCCAGCTAAGCCAGGCTTTTGAGGAAGTAAAAAAATTAGACAAACGTAAAAGCGATTTTATTTCCAGCGTCTCTCATGAATTAAGAACGCCGCTTACTTCTATCAAAGGTTACGCTTCAATATTGCTTACCGGAAAACTTGGCAACATTCCGGAAGAAGCACTGGAAAGGTTAAAAAAGATTAATCGCCATAGCGATGAACTTGTACATATGGTTAATGACCTATTGGATATCTCGCGCATAGAAAGCGGAAAAGTAATTATGAAATTTGAAACTTTATCTTTAAAAGAAATCATGGAAAAAATAAATGATTTATTCGCCGAACAATTCCGCGCAAAAAATATCACCTTTAGTTACCAACTTGCCGAGCATTGCGATACTTTATCGGCGGATCGTAGCCAGATTGAGCGTGTTTTCATCAACCTGATCGGTAATGCTTTCAAGTTCACTCCGGAAAACGGCAAAATATCCGTCAATGTAAAGTGCCTGGATAAAAATATCCAGATTGATGTGACTGACACAGGTTTCGGCATACCGGAAGACGCCCAAGAAGCTATTTTCGAAGAATTTTACAGAGTAGAAAATCCTATTAACCAGGAAGTTAAAGGCACCGGCCTAGGCCTGACGCTCGTCAAACATATTATAGAAGGACATCACGGCAAGATTTGGGTAAAAAGTAAAATCGGCCAAGGTTCAACCTTTAGCTTCACAATACCAACAAATTAAAAATGCCTATTAGAATACTGATCGCTGACGATGACCCGGATATCCGAGATGTTTTAAAACTAACGCTTTCTGAAGAAAATTACGAAATTCTGGAAGCCAGCAACGGAGAAGAAGCTTTAAAGATTATCCAGAATAAACCTGTGGATATGGCATTACTGGATTACAAGATGCCTAAATTAGACGGCCGGCAACTCTGCGGCATAATTAAGAGCGACCTTTTGCTCAGGCATTTGCCGATCATCATGGTTACCGGAAAAGGCGAGGTCAGTGATAAAGTCGGAGGCATTGAAGCCGGAGCGGATGACTATATTGTAAAACCTTTCGAGCCAAAGGAACTCCTGGCGCGCATGCGCATGATACTGCGCCGGACTACCAGTGACCTGGAAGCAAACCCTCTCACGCGGTTGCCGGGTAATATTTCCATTCTTAATGAATTAAACAAACGCATTGAAAAAAATAAGCCGTTTGCCGTCTGCTACGTGGATCTGGATAAGTTCAAGGCCTATAACGATAAATATGGATTTGAACACGGTGACGATGTAATCCGCGAGACCGCGCGAATCCTGATCCGGGCTCTGCAGAAAAACTCCTGCCAAAATGACTTTATCGGGCATATTGGAGGAGACGATTTCGTGGTAGTCACCGCGCCGGAAACCGTAAACCAGATCTGCCAGACGATTATCGATGAGTTTGATAAAACAGTGCCTTCTTTCTATAGCGCTGAAGATAACGCCAATGGTTTTATCGTCGGATGCGACCGCAAAGGAAAATTGCAAAAAATTACCCTGCTTTCGGTATCCATCGGGGTGGTGGTAAGCAATCAAACGCGTTTAATTAAGCATGTGGCAGAAATCGGTGAGATTGGCGCGGAATTAAAAAAAGCAGCTAAAGCATTGGAAAAAAGCAACTACGTTATAGATAAACGCCGAGATTAAATTTTTAAAACCTTGCCCCTAGTATTTAAATCCTGGAAATACTTTCCAAAGAAAATAATTGTTTTGGCTTAAAATATATCCGCCGCTCATTAAACCTGCGCACAAGGTAATTTAAATCCTTCAGGTAAGGGTAATCGGCCCCAGGTTGTATCTTCACGCAGGCCTTATCTTGGCTGGCAACAAATACAGCAGGCAATTGATAAAGATTTTCACTGGTAAAAGTTAAATCTTTTTCCTGATATTCGGAAGGCAAAAAATACCAACGCAGGTAAACATCAAGCATCTTAACGTAATTGGCGAAGATATCCTTCAATTCAGCAGGCGGCTGAGGGCTTGCCGCGGGATTATTCAAAAATGAAAACTTCTGGACATTTACGGTATAAGTGGAGAGTTCTATCTTACGGCTAAAATCCTGAAAAGATTCTTCCAGATTTGGCCAATAGCTTAAATAAAGCCCTGCTAATTGATCTAAACTTTCCGTCGGCAGATTATTGGAAAGAATCACTAATTTTGTTTTTTCGTTTAAATTAGTTTTTACCGCGCATCCTTTAAGGCTGATTGAACGACCCAAAGCAGGCTGCTGCAAATCCATCTCAATTGCCGCCAGATAAAGGTCTTTGTTCACGCTTTCAATATGCGCGGGCAAAAAAGCCGAAAGTTTCTTTACTTTACGCTGGGAGGTAAACTGCCAAGGCCAGAGGCAAAATACAACTGAATATGTTTTCTGCGCTGGCAATGAAATATTTTCCAGGTCTTCAAGTTTATTGCCATATATAGTTAAAACATCCGGGGCCTTTTGAGAATTGCTAAAATTATAAAGCAGTGTGAAAAATTCTTTAGGAGGAATATCATAACCGGGGGCGGTAAATAAAACAATCGGATTATTTTCAAAAAAATAACGGTTTAAATTATTTTTCAAGGCGTAAACAGAATCCGAAAAATCACTCGGCAAATACGCGGTTGACCAGGTAGTATGCAATTGGCCGTCAAAATAAACGATATCATCATCTGGAAAATGCACTTTTACGCCTCTGGCTTCAGTAAAAATGTCAGAGATGGTATGCAGCGTATCTACATTAATCATCTCTATTCGCGAAAGCAGCCTGGAATAATTTTGCAGTATTTCCTGGCTATACTGATTGCCAATTATAGACCATAATTCGGAAAGATTATTATTTTTCGCAAATAATGATTCAAAAATCAAAGCTTCCGTAAGAGGTTGCATCTGTTCCGGGTCGCGGTTAAGCTTTTTGCAAAATTTCGCGTTAATCTGGCTGCTGCCGCCAATCAAATAATCTAACGCTTTAAGCAATATCACCGCCGTGGAAACCCTATTCTGCGGCAAAACGCTTACGCTGGAAAACTCATCGTCTTTAATAAAAATTTTATTACTCTCCGCGGCTTTAACGGTTGCCGAGATTTCCGCAGCTTCTTCTTGTATTTTACGTTCCTCCTCTTTGCGCGCTGTTTCCTCTTCTTTACATTTAGTTTCTTCTTGGGCTTGAAGTAATTCCTGCTGGGATTTTTCCTGATTGCTTTGCGCCTGGTTTGCGGATTTCCGCGTTAGAGCATCCTGCTGTTGCTGCATTTCCTGGAGTATTTTCTCTTCCACGCTTTGTTCAGGTTCTTTCCTATCTTTATTGATAATCTGATCAGCGATTATTTTTTCTTGTTCAGCTTTTTTTGCCCACTTCTCTTGCTCTTCTTTAAGCCCTGCTTCGCGCGCGCATATTTCTTCTTGCTTAATTTTAAGTAGTGTTTCTTGGGCAGCCTTTTCATCGGCCAGGCGAACTCCTTCTTCGTTCTTCAAACGAGCCTCTTCTTTTTTAAGATTGTCTTCTTCAAAAGCCTGTTTAGCTGCAGCCAAGCGGATAGCTATTTCTTCAGCCTTGCGTTGAGCATCAAGACGTGCGGCTTCTTCTTCTCTATCTTTAGCTTCTTGCTGAGCTTTCAGTAACTCTTCTTGGCGTTTAGCTTCTACTTCCTTGCGCTTAGCTTGATCTTCCTGAATTTTACGTAATTGCTCCTGTTGTTGAATTATTTTTGACGCTTCTTCTTGTTGCCTTACGGCTTCCTGGGCAAGAGCATCCTGTTGTTGCTGTATTTTTTGAAATATTTTTTCTTCACTATTTTCTTTGGCTCCTTCCTCCGGGCATTGAGTTTCTTGACCAGCCGGGCCAACCAAAGCTAATTTTAATCGATCGTTTAATGTCTCAACTTTTTGTTTCTTATGTTTGACTCTGCGGCCAATAGGCATACTTAAGCCGGCATCTTTAAATATCGCGTTAATGCTGGATTTAGATATCTTAACTTTAAGCTTTTCCTCAATTAATAAAGTAAACGCCCTGCAGCTTAAAGAAGGCCGGAGTTTTTTCTGCTCTACAATAAGATTCTTTATTTCGGGTTTTAATTTATGGACAATACCCATTTTTCCCCCAGATTGGACATTAATGAATACAACTTTATCATCTAATTCAAGATTTGTCAAATTAGAATTAGGAGCCCTGATAAAAAAGCGGCCAGAAATTCGGCCGCTTTAAAAATGGTGCGCGAGGGGGGAGTTGAACCCCCAAGCCTTTCGGCACAAGCCCCTCATGCTTGCGTGTCTGCCATTCCACCACCCGCGCAAAATTTAGTTAAGTAATTATACAACACAAAAATTAAATAGCAAGTAGCTTATTGATCAGGAGAATAAAATCCGGGATTTTTTATTCAATTGTTTTAACCCTTCGAACCAAAGCAAACTGACCAACGCACTGAAAAAAGCAATCGATAAATCCTCTGTTGATAAAACGGAAAAATGGAACATATTACGCAGGAAAGGAAGATAGATTATTAAGGATAACGCGATTAAAACCCCCACAATCATCAGCCACATCGCTTTATTTTTAGTAAATAATATCTGAATAAATGATTTCGACCAGGACAAATTAGTAATGATCAGCATAATATTGGCAAATACCAGCGTGGCAAAAGCCAGGCAACGGGCTTGGCTTTCTTCTTTGTGCAGGTGTAAAGCGAAGATAAAAACAACTAAAACAACAACCAATACGCTTAAGCCTTGTAAAAAACTGTAAAAAAATGTTTTTTTATTAAACAACGACTCTGTTAGCTTGCGCGGCGGCCGGTCCATAATATTGCTTTCTTCCCTGCAGGCTTCGAAAACAGTTGAGCACGCCGGGTCGATGATTAATTCCAGAAAAGCGATATGCGCCGGCAGTAAAACTATCGGTAAATTTAACAAAACCGGCAATAACGCCATTCCCGCGATAGGCACATGCACGGCGATTATGTAAGCGATTGCTTTTTTCAAATTATCAAAGATCCTACGGCCCATTTTAACGGCTTGCACAATGGAAGAAAAATCATCATTTAACAACACTAAACTTGAAGCCTCGCGGGCAACATCTGTGCCGCGCTCGCCCATAGCAATACCGATATGCGCGGATTTTAAAGCCGGCGCGTCATTTACTCCGTCACCGGTCATCGCCACAATCTGGTTGTTGGCTTTTAAAGCTTCGATGATCGCCAGTTTTTGCTCCGGCACTACCCTGGCAAAAACATTGATCTCTTTAATTTTTTCTTTTAGCTCCTTTGAGCTCATCGCGTCGATCTCGGCGCCGGTAATGCACTGGCCGGGATTTTTTAATCCAATTTGCTCGGCGATATAGATCGCGGTTTTAGGATAATCTCCGGTGATCATCACTACTTTAATGCCGGCCCGGTATGCCTCTTTAACTGCCGCGGGCACGGATTTACGTATCGGGTCAATAAAACCTAATAAACCGATAAAATCGAAAACAAAATCATGCTGCTCTTGCGGCAAATCGGTTTTCTTAAAAAAAGCCCGGGCAACTCCTAAAACACGTAAACCTTGGCCAGCCATTTGCTCAACGCATTTGTTTAGAGCTTCAATTTGAGTTTGATTCAGATGGCAAAGGTCGGCGATCGCTTCCGGTGAACCTTTAGCGGCAATCACGTAATTTCTTTTATCCGGAGACTCCCAAACATGCGATAAAGCTAACAATTCTTTGGATAACGCGTATTCGCGCACTAATTTCCAATTATTATGGATATGCTCTGAACCGGAAAGAAATAATTCCCCTATTCTTTTGACTTCCTTTTCAATCGGGTCAAAAGGGTCTTTTTGGCTGGCTAAAATTCCGTATTCCACAAGATCATGCACTACTTCCGGCAAGAGTTGGCCGTCTTTTTTGTTCACCTCATAAAGAACGCCTTTCACGCAAAGAGTAGCCAGATGCATCTTATTTAAGGTAAGCGTCCCTGTTTTATCCGAGCACAACACAGTGGCGGCGCCTAAAGTTTCTATCGCCTGGGAACGCCGGGTGAGAACTTTGTTTTTAGATATCCGCCAGGCGCCGAGAGTAAGAAAAATAATCAAGACAACGGGAAACTCTTCCGGCAACATCGCCATACTCAAAGTTAAGCCGGAAAGAATGCCATTCATCCAACTGCCGCGCAGCAAACCAAAAACAAGTATCACAAGCAAACAAAGCAAAGCGCCAAAAATAGAAAAGTTGCGCACGATTTTAGAAGTTTCTTTTTCTAATAAAGTGGGTTCCTGGCGGATGCTTTGCAGGGCGCGGCCGATTTTGCCCATCTCGGTATGCGCGCCAATCGAGCGAACTTGCGCAAGGCCCCTGCCCTGGACAACTAATGTGCCGGAATAAATAAAAGGTAAATCATCTCCTCCGGGCCGGCTCAATGGTTGCTCGCCATCTAAAGCAATCTTACGCACAGGCATTGATTCACCGGTAAGCAGGGATTCGTCAACGGAAAAATTTGTCGCTGATAAAAGCACCGCGTCTGCCGGAACACGGTCACCTTCTTTTAAAATAATAATATCCTCACGCACAACTTCCCGGCCGGCGATCCTCTTCTGTTCTCCGCTTCTTCTCACCAGCGCCCTGGGGCTGGTTAAATCGCGTAAAGCTTCCAGAGTCCTTTCTGTTTTACGTTCCTGATAAAAGGTGATCCCCATCACCACAAAAACAAAAGAAAGCAACATCAACGCGTCATCCGGTTCACCCAATAACAAATAGATCAAGCCACAGCCAAGCAACAATGAAAGCATTGGCTCTTTCACTACATTCAATAATATAAGCAAAACACTGCGCTTCCTCTGGGAAGGAAGTTCATTATAACCTTCCTTTTGGATCCGTAAGGCGGCATCAGCGTCAGAAATACCGGACAGTTTATTTAAATCAATTTGATTTTGCATTTATTTTTTAGTTTGAGAACTTGATTCCTGAATGAAGTTATGTTAACAAATAAACTTGTTTAACACAATGAAAAGATTAGTTATTGCAGTAATAATTATAGGTAAGTAAAGCGATATCGGCGATTAATTTTTTGGCGTTGCGCGCTGTTTTATCCCCATGTTTCACCAAAACGCAGATCAGAAAATCGCCTTTGGGAGTAAAAACTATTCCTACGTCATGGCAAATATGCCTTTCTAATCCTGTTTTATGCGCCACAAAAACACTTGCTTTAGGTAGTTTTCTGGGAATACGGTCGTTGATTTTCTGGCCGCCTAAAATCTCCAAACAGCGCCGGGAAACATCTTCACTCAAAAAATTTCCCGCGTAAAGCTGGTCAAGAAGATACGCGCAATCAGCGGCAGTAGTATAATTTTCCACGCCGGACCTTCTTCTGGAAAAATCCATCATTTTCCGCGCAAGATTAGTATTCTTTAAGCCCATACGTTTAAAATAATCATTCAGCTTATCAAAACCCATCAGGCTAATCAACGCGTTAGCCGCGGCGTTATCGCTCTGGGTGATCATCGGATTAAATAACTCCTCTACCGTAAAACGGCTGCCGGTAGGCAAATTGCCTAAAACTTTTGAGCCAGCAACTTTATCATTGCTCTTGAGATAAAGTTCCCTTTTCAAACTAATCTTTCCCTCGCTATCAGCGTAAAAAAAAGCAAGCATTATCGGAATTTTAACTAAACTTGCCGCAGGCATCAATCTACCCTGGTTCAGATCTATCTGCCAGCCGGTATCCAAATCTTTAATCACTAAGCCCACTGTGCCTTTAAAACTTAAAGCGCGCTGTTTAAGTTTGGTTTCCAAATCAACCCAGGCAGTTTTTCTTTTTTCTAAAAGCATTTTTTTAAACACGATATCCTGATAACGGCAACACGCCTGGTAAGAAGTAAAGATAACAACGCTTAAGGCAGTCAACCAAATTAATGATACTTTTAGCTTGGTTTTCATTTTAGAGAGGAATTAGTTTACAAATAAATACAGCCTTGGCATAAAGTTAACCAAGGCTGTATTTTAATACTTGCTCATTATTTGAAGAATGAATTAGAAATGATAAACGAAGCAAACACGATCGAAACCATAGACATCAATTTGATCAATATGTTCAAGCTGGGGCCGGAAGTATCTTTGAAGGGATCGCCCACTGTATCTCCGACAACCCCGGCTTTATGCGCTGGCGAACCCTTGCCGCCGTAATTGCCTTCTTCAATATATTTTTTGGCGTTATCCCATGCTCCGCCGGAATTAGCCATCATAATCGCCAGC
>JALOBQ010000046.1 GCA_023228185.1 Candidatus Omnitrophota bacterium | reverse complement strand
CAGGCAGCTTGCCGGAATTACCTGAAAGCGTTTACGATAACTAAAGACAATAGAATTAAAGCTTCCGCCAGGCTTGGCGCCGGCTGGGCGTATTTGAAGCTTAAAAAATATAAAGAAGCGCAAGATCTTTTTTCGGAGATAAACTCCGATGCCTTGGATCAGAAAAGTGCCGATATTTTATCATTGGGCAAAGCGATATTGTGTTTTCAGGACAACAGAATATATCAGTCGAAAAAAATCTACGCCCAAATTCTGGCTTCCAGTAAAGATCCAGCAATGCGCTTAGAGGCTTATTTGGGCCTGGCTGATGCCTGTAATAATTTAATGGAATACCCGCTTGCTTTGGATGCTTACCGGCAGGCTTTAGCAATCGCGGAAACCACTAATCTAAAAAATAGCGAAATTATTTCCGGATTAAAATATAAGATAAGCCAGGTTTATTTAAAATCAGGGAAGTTAAGGGAAGGTTCGGCTGAAATCATGAAAATTGTTCAATCAGAGGCTGATCAGAACCTGAAAACCCGTTTACTTTGCGCGCTCGGCGACGCTTATCTGGCTCAAGCTGACCTTGTCCAGGCCAAACAGGCTTATTCCGAGATCATTAAAAATTATCCGCATGCACTTGGCGCCGATTACGCGCAATATCAGTTGGCAGTGATTGCTTTAAAGAGAATTGAGCTTTCGGATGTAATTTTAAATTTAACCGATTTTGCTAAAATTTACCCCGTTTCAGAACTTAATGGCCAGGCTGTTTATATGTTGGCTTTGGCTTATTTTCAAAACAAAGATTACGTTAATTGTTTAAAAACTTTAGGGCAATTTAAGGATTTTCCCGAAGCCTCTTTAGAGGCGTCAGCTATTTACTTATCGGCTAACAGTTTAATGAATTTAGAAAGATTTAATGAAGCGATCGCAGGATTCAAGAAAATAATTAACCGTTTTAGCCAGGAGCAGGAACTTTTGCAGAAAGCCGAATATCAGCTTGCTGATTGCTATTACAGAATGAATAATGAAACTGAAGCAGTGGCTAAGTTCAAAGCATTGCGTTCTAAATATCCGGATTCAAATTTTGCTCCGGAAGTTATCTGGTGGCTGGGGGAGTATTATTATCGCAAAGGTGATTTAACGCTTGCGCGCAGGTATTTTTCTTCCTTGATCAATGATTACCCAAAAAGCGGTTTTATCGGCAACGCATATTATATTTTAGGCAAGACTTATCTTAATGAAAGAAAATTTTCTTTAGCGCGGGATAATTTTGAGCATGCGCTAAAGGTTAGCGGGAAAGAGAACCGTAAGCAGGTTGTTTTAGCTTTTATTGATTCTTGCTTTGGAGAGGGGCAATCCAGCCAGGCAGCCGCCTGTTGCCAGGGATTATTGAATAAGTATCCGGAATTATCCGGTTCTATTAACATTAAACTTGGGGATATCTATTATCAGGATTCTAACTATATCCGCGCGGCAGAGTGCTACCGGGAAAGTTTAAAGAATTTGCCTTTGGAAGAACTTTCGGCTATTCAATTTAAGCTTGCTGAGAGCCTTGAAGCAATCGGTGATTTAAAGTCCGCGGCGTTTGAGTATCAATCGGCGGCAGGCCAGGAGAAAACCGCAGAAGGGTTTTCGCGGCCACTTTTAAGGGCGGCTAAAATTTACGAGGAAGAGGGGGCTTTTTCGCAAGCTTTAGATGTATATCAAAGGATCATTCAGGCTGATATTGAGGAATCTGATTTTGCCAGAGAGAAAGCTGAAACAATTAAACAGACGCTTAAAAAATGAAATGCTGATGAATTTGATTGACAGGGCTATTCTTGCTAATATAATAAAGGTGGAGGGATAAAAATGATAACCGAAATTGGTATTGTTGCAGGCGAGATCTGGCACTTTCTTGATCAGAACGGTTCGGTAAGTATTGATTTTTTGGCTAAAGGAATTGACCGCAGCCGGGATAATGTTTTAATGAGTTTAGGTTGGCTTGCCCGAGAGGGGCATGTAATATTGCAGAAGGCTAATAGCGATTACATGGTCAGCTTAAGGAAGAATGATTAAGAGTTACTCAAACAGCAGAGGAGTAGCTTTATTTATTACTTTAGCGGCAGTAGCAATTGTAGTTATTCTGGCTAATGTGGTATTAAATATCATGTTAAGCCAGAACAGGTTAACGCATCATCAGGTAAGCCGCATCCGGGCGTATTATGCCGGTCAGGCAGGAATGGTATATACTCTTGAGATGCTTAAAAGCGGCACTTGGGTAGCTTCCCCGTCTAACACAAAGTACGCCTGCCATCGTAGCTGTATTGATGCTGTTGCCCCTTCTTACGCTATCCCCACAGACGCGGATATTCCTTACAATATCCAGGTGGCCATCTATCCTCTTGGTAGTGGAATCTCCAGTACAACCCGTATTGACGTTAAAACAGATTATATCTATTCCGAATAATTATCTTGGGAATTCAAGCTGTAGATTTAATTCAGCGATACTTTTTTAGCAAAAAGAAGTAGGAACGCTAGTTAGTTATTTTTCTATTCTGAATTATTTTTCCCCGTATAGTATGAATATAGTAATCTAAGTAAGTCTGTTATAGTATTTAGTGTTGAATCAATGTTAGCCTCCCGACGATAAAATAACTATAAGTAAGTTTAAGTAAGTCTATAGCTAAAATCATAAAAAAATACTTGACAAAAGTATCCTATTATGTTTTAATCTTTTTGTTATCGCAAAGTTAAACTTTTTGAAGGAAAGGCAGCAAAAGAATGCCCAGGTTAATCGATGTTGATGAATTAGCAGACTATTTAAGGCTCAAAAAACAAACTATCTATAATTGGCTTAACCAGGGTAAAATCTCCGGTATGAAAGTTGGCGGAGTATGGAGGTTTGACCGCAGAGAGATAGATGCCTGGTTGAGGAGTAAAAAACAAGTCAATAAAGGCGGGGATAATAATGGCTAATTCTTCTTTAGGTATTTATTTCGGCCCGAAGATCATTAATCTGGTGGAAACCAGTGGGAAAAAGATACTAAACAATATTCAGATACAAAGGTCGTTATTTGCCCCGAGTGATTTGGAGCCGCAGGTATCCGATGAAATAAAGATCGTCGCTTTATTCAATGAAGAACTGAGAAAAAATAAAATCGAGGTTAAGGAGGCCAATTTCTGCCTTTCCGGAAAAGACCTGATTATCCGCACTTTTGATATACCGCTTCTTCCGGCTGAAGAAATCGCTAATGGCGTAAACTTTGAAGTAAGGAAATACATTCCTTTTAAAATTGAAGACCTCGTGTCTGATTTTCAGGTTTCTCATGATAAAGTTTCCCGTAGGAATCAAGTGTTTTACGTGGGGATCAAAAAAGAAACGTTGGAGAAATATTTCTCTATTGCCAGCCAGCTGAATATTAAGGTTAATGCGATAGAATATTCTGTTTTTAGCTTGTTAAGGTTTTTAAGCCTCGCAAACTTCAATAGCCGCGGGGTTGTCGCTGTTTTTAATATTGATTATCTGGAAGAAGATGAAGCGAACTTTATTATTTTGGATAATGGGTTTCCTTTGTTTAGCAGGGATATTGTTGTATCTACCGGCCAGGATGATATACATGGGCCGCAGGAAACCCCGTTAGCTTCGCTATTAGAGAGGTTAAAAACCGAGATCCGCGTTTCTTTAGATTACTATAATCGGACTTTCCTTGCTAAAAAAATCTCTAAGGTGTATATGATTATCAACAATGATTTACGGCCGGATATGGAAAGTTTCTTTAAGGATATGTCCTTACCTGTTAATACCATAGATATCAGCAAATACATACCGCGGAACCAGATATTTAGCTTAGGATTAGTCAAAAGCTGCGGTTGTTCTTTTCCCAAAAATACTAAAGGTGAATTGAAGATTAATCTTTTGTCGGCCCGTGTTAGAACCAAAGCTGGCAAAGAAGCAGTAGTGAGCGTAGATTTTAAGGCTATTTTTGCCGCTTTCAAAATAGATAGCCGGGTAATTATCGTGGGGTTGTTGATTTGTTTGCTTAGTTTCGCTTATGGCATATATCGGAAAATTCCGGTAAAAACCGAATTGGAAAATGCCACTAATCAGGCTCCTAAGGTTTTGGATGTATCAGCAACTGCCCCGCTTGCCGATCTGGAAGCTTTAAACATGGAATTAGGTAAACAAAAGCGGGATTTAAAAAACTTGGTTACTAAACGGCCATACTTGACGGAACTTCTTAATGTATTACCTAAATTGTTGCCTGAACGGATGCGCCTTACGAAAGTAGCATATTCTTTGAAAAGCGAAACCAGCGGTGAACTTCAATTAAGGGGTATCGCTGACACCGGCGATAATGATCAGGAACTTAAATTAATCAATAATTTTTTAGTGGTTTTAAAAGACGATCCTGTTTTTAAAAAGTATTTTAAAAACATCAGTTTGTCTAATATCGGGCATCAGGATAAAATTAACGGGACAAATTTTGTTATTTCTTGCCAAAAACAAGAGGCGGATTAGATGATTAGCATAGAAGATATTATAAAAAAATACCAATCCCAGGCGTTGAATCTGATTGTGGTGTTTCTGGCTTTAATCATCGCGTTCAAGATCTATGAAAAGAGCGCCGCAGAGGTAGCCATTTTAAACCAAACTAAAAATACTCAAATTGAAAAGAATATTGCTTTAGAAAAGATCAGTAAGATCAACCAGGAAATCGGAGCCGTTAAAAAGTTTATCAATCAAAAAGATTTAGACAGCGTGATTAATACAATCGGTGATATCGCTCAGGCAACTGGCGTGGATATTCTTTCGATTAATCCGGCAGCTGATGAGAGGAATCCTTACTATACAAAATTTTTCTTTGATTTAGTTTTATCGGCGGATAGTTATCATAAAATTGGAAAATTTATTAGCTTATTGGAGAGCTCCCAGGATATCTTTAATATTGAAGCAGTTAATTTGGATCAACAATCCAATGATCTTGAGGCAGATAATCGCAAAGAAATCAAAAAAATATCCGTAAATCTGAAATTAAGCAAAATATTGGCAAAATAATGAATATGCTTAAAGGAATGAAAATATTAATTTTAATCTTAGGAATAATTTTTGGAAGTATGGTTATGGATCCTTTCTCATTATCTTTGGCCGCCGATGAACAGATGGGTTTGCAGATAACGCAGGCCGGCCAACAGAATGAAGCGGTTCTTCTAAGGCCGAAGATAGAGTATACCGGACAGAATTTTGAGGACCCTTTTCGTCTTTTACCGAAAACTGAAACTAATCTAGAGGAAAAACTTGAAATTAAAAAAGAGGTATCAATGCCGCCTGAATTAAAAGTTAACGGTTTAGTTTGGGGATCAGATTCGCCGCTGGCAATTATTAATGGCCAGGTTTGTAAAGTAGGCGATACGATAGAAAACGCCCGTATTGAGAGTATTGACAAGAACGGGGTAGTAATTGAATTTGACTGGAGAAAATTTACTTTACCGGTTACTAACGCCAGCGTTTCGAAAAAAAATAAAGTTGACCAAAATGAGATTTTGGATGAACAAGATATTTTACCAAAATACCCTATAAGGAGGCCGAATGATGCAATATAAATTCAGATTATTATTGTTTTTATTTTTCTTGTCCTTGTTTTTGTTTCCTTTTCCGCTAAGCGCTCAACAGGAATCTGATTTTGAATATCCGGATGCCACGATTTCTATGGATTTCAAGGATGCCTCACTGAAAGATGTCCTAAAAATATTCTCCATGCAATCGGGGTTAAATTTTATTGCCTCCGAAGCTGTAGAAGACCGGAACGTAACCCTTTATTTGGATAAGGTCAATCTCAGGCAGGTAATGGATAAGCTATTCGTAGCCAATAATCTTACTTATGATATTGATAAGGGCAATAATATCTTTATTGTTAAAGATTTAGGTAAACCGCAAAATGAAACAGTGACAAAGGTTTTCTATCTGAAGCATGCGACAGTTTCATCGTCTTCAGTAAAGGAGCATATGGCGCAGAAGGAAACTAATAGTGCTACCACTTCCACTTCTACTTCCACTTCAAGTTCGGAATCTTATAGCTCCGAATCCTCTGATACTAGTGATACTGAGGAAAAAGGCAAATGGAAAATTGAGAAGGATGCTGGCATTACTTCGGCGGTAAAACAGCTGCTTACTAAGGATATCGGTTATTGCATGGAAGATTTCCGCACGAATAGTTTAATTGTTACGGATACTCCTATGAAAATGAAAGTAATCGCTCAAGTAATCGCGTCTTTAGACGTGGCTGAACCGCAGGTAATGTTGGAAGTGGAGATGCTTGATGTGAGCAAAGATACGGTGGATAAATTGGGATTTGAATTTGGTGACAGCCCTTTCACGGCGATTCTTACCGGCGCCAGCGCAAGCACGGGTTTCCCTTTTGGCAGTTGGAGCAAAGTTTTTAATGCGGCAAAAGGCAGCCTGGCGATTAATACCGGCGCGAACACTTATCAGATGCAATTGGATTATATGAGGACGCAGACGGATACTAAATACCTGGCGCGGCCTAAATTACTTACTTTGAATAATGAAACCGCGGAGATCTATATTACCAAGGATGAAATTGTCGGCAGAGAAGATACAACAACTTACGATTCAGGCACTCCCACAACTACCAGCGAGTATCAGAGGTCAACTGACCTAAAACTTACTCCGGAAGGCACGGGAATTTTCTTAAAAGTTACACCGCAGATAAACCTGGATACAAATGAAGTTACTATGGTAGTGAATCCGAAATCCAGTGTATCCAGCACGAGTGATTTGAGCCAGACTGGTAATCCTCAAGCGGATATAGAAATCCGCAGCACAAAATCCGTGGTAAAGGTGCGGGATGGGGAAACCGTGGTTTTAGGCGGCCTGATCCATCAGGATAAAAAGGTAGTGACGAAGAAATTGCCCATTTTGGGGGATATCCCGTTTCTGGGCGTTTTCTTCAGGCATAAATACCAGGAGAAAGATATTCAACGCGAGTTAATTGTTTTTATCACTCCGCATATCATTAGAAGCCCGGAAGCAAAAGCTTTCCAGATGCAGAAACTTAATCTGCCTATGCGCGAGCAGGGCGCGGCTCCCGGGTTAAATAGGGATTATTTAATTAATTCCAGCCTGAACAATTTTGATAAGAAAAATAAATAATGGCTAAAGAAAAATATTTACGGTTAGGTGAACTTCTAATCAAAGAGGGTTTTCTTAACCCGGCGCAGCTTGAGAAAGCGATTAGTATCCAGCGGCAGGAAGGCGGCCGCCTGGGAGAGATACTAGTTAAATTAGGTATTGTCAAAGAAGACCAGCTGGTGGCTGTATTGAGCAAACAATTAGGCATACCTTATTGCTCCTTGGGGACAGGGATGCTTAAACCTGCCGTAGACCAGGGTTTAGAGCAGCTTATTCAACATGATTTTGCGTCAAAGAATTTAGTGCTTCCACTTTCCCGCACTTTTAAATCAATTACCGTGGCAATGGTTGATCCTTTGGATTTCATTCTTATCGATAGTTTA
>JALOBQ010000045.1 GCA_023228185.1 Candidatus Omnitrophota bacterium | reverse complement strand
GCGTTTGGTAAAGAAAGCCCCAAAGACAATTTTAACCAAAGCATACCGCTGGCTAAAAGCACCACGTCAGCAAGCATGAATTTCACGAAAACTTTCCCCCAGCAATCGTCTTTCTTAATTAATTTTCCGCTGATCAAAGCGGCAAATAAAAAACCTGCGAGATAACCCGCGGTCGGCCCGGCGAAATAAAGCGCGCCGGCAAAACCACCGGTGAATAACGGCAACCCGGATAATCCCAATAACAGATAAACTGCCTGGCTGGTGAATCCAAGTTTGCTGCCTAGCAAAGCTCCGGAAAGCAGGACAAAAAAAGTTTGCAATGTAAGCGGAACCGGAGTAAACAATAAAGGTATGCGCACAAACGCCCCTAAACTGGTAAGCGCGATAAAAAATACAACTCCTAAAATACGCGATAATCTTTGGTTTATTACTGCCTGGCTGCTGAATACTCTTTGCATAGTTTCTCCTTAATTATCCCTGGTTTACTTTTTTAAAATTTATTCTTTGGCGAGCGCTAACGTAATCACGCCGGCTAAAATTAAAAACAACCCCAGGCACCCTTTGATCAATAATATAATTATCTCCCACCAATTGATTATCGCTAAACCGCCTAATAATAAAAAACCCAACCCTAAAATAACTTTTAAAATAGTAAATAATGTTTTTTTAAAACCCTGGCATCTCTGCGCGCATTCCATGAATTTACCTCCGAGTTATCCGGGTTTACTCTTCCACCTGCGGTGTATCCAACCCCAATGAGCAGGGTATTTGCGAATATATAACTCAATAATATCGGTAAGTTTCTGTATATTGATCAAAACCGCCTGGTGGCTGTCAGGCGCGTCTTCTAACTCTACTTCCGGCTCAAAAATTATCGTATGCCGGTTATCCGCATGGCGGATAATAAAACAAACAACCAAAGCCGCGTTGGTGCGCCGGGCTAAAATCACCGGCCCAGTTGCCGTAGCCGCTTTCTGGCCAAAGAAATTCACAAAAATCCCACCAGTGCCAAAATTCTGGTCAATAGGAATAAAAATAAGTTCGTTGTTGCGTAAAGCCTGGATTGTCTCATTAACACAGGTATTACGCGGCTGACTGTAGATCGTGCGCACGCCGTATTTTGCTCTTTTTTTACGGAAAATCTCCTCCATCTTAGCGTCATGCATCGGCTTCATAATCCCGCCTGCCTTATAACCGGCTACAGCTAACCTGCCTAAAAGCAAAGGGAAATTCCCGAAATGCGCGCTGACTAAAATTACTCCCTTGCCTTTAGCTAACGCGTTATCCAAATATTCTTTACCGACAATATCAACCATCTTATCCAACAAGTGCGGTTTATCAAAAAAGAACATTAACTCAACAGCACCCTTAGCTATATCCACAAAGCAATCTTTGGCTATTTTTTTAATTTCTTCGGGAGACTTTTCTTTACCAAAAGCGACATTTAAACTTTCTAAAGCGAGATTCCTATGCCTGATCGCGAAAAAATACGCTAATTTAGCCGCGCCTCTGGCAAAAGCATAAAGGCATCTTTGTGGGATAACCATCACGATCAAAGAACATAACTGGATACCCACCCAAGCGCCGCAACGGCTAAAGAATCTTCGTATTGTCTTTAAGTTGATCATAGTAATTTTAAAAAATTATAACAAAGCCGCTTTAAATTACAAGCAAAATTAAAGTTTGTAGCCGATTTTACGCAATAACTCTTTGCGCCAGGCGACATCCACGCTCTGCTCAACCTCTTTGCAAGATACCCCGTCGATTACTCCTAAAATGCCGCTACCTAAAGCAGTTTGGCCAATGATCACCTCAACCGGATTGGCGCTGGCGCAATAAATCGTGCAAACTTCCGGGACGGATTTGAGCGCGTTCAACAGGTTGATCGGATAAGCCTGTTTTAAAAAAATGATAAAACTGTGGCCGGCGGCAAGCTCCAGGGCGTTATCCGCGGCAAGTTTTTTTAATTGCTCGTCATTACCTTCTACCCTTACTTTCGCCGCGCCGCTGGCTTCGCAAAAAGCCAAAGCAAATTTAACATCCGGCACGCTATTTACAACCGCCTCATAGATATCTTCGACTGTTTTGATAAAATGGCTCTGGCCAAGAATAAAATTCAACCCCTGCGGGTTTTGAATTTTTACTACTTTAAATTTTAGTTCCATATTTTTTCCTCTTTTAGTTAAACAAGCCTTCTCTCACCCAAATCTTACGGTAACCCGTGGCATCGACCGCTAACCTGCCCTTGTAAGATTTAAGCGAAGTCAGGATATAATCCGGATCGCCCAAAAGTTTAAGCGGGATCTTTAAAATAAAGGTATTTTTTTGAAGATCTAAAACCGCGCCCGAAGCATAAATCTTTTGGCCGTTGATAAAAACCCGGCATTTCCTGCCGGAGGTGATCACGCTGACTTTGGGCATCAAAGCAAAAGTCCTGCGGCTGCTATAACCAAAAAGATATAGACGCGTGCCAAAAGACCGACTGAATTTTTTTGATTTATCAATCCGCACAAAAAAATTATCGCCGCTGACAGCGTAACTTACTTTTCCCGTATCCGCAACAGCTGGCTCTAAGTTTTGGTTATCCGTAAGGTCGTCAATCGTATCAAGGGAATTGGAAAAAACCGGCTCCACGCCGGAAGCAAGAAACTGCGGTTTTAATTTTATCTCCGGGTAATTACCGAATAATTCGTTACTCCTGACAAACGCCAAAAGATAAAACGCGCTAACCTGAGTCTGGCTTTTATAACAAAGCGTGGCGCGGTGTTTATTTTCCAGCTCTTCTGCGGATAAACCAATATCCGACCATTGGATATCCGAAAACCAGAAACCTTCCGGCGGATAAATCTTCAACGTAGGATGATAATGCCTGGGCAGCGGCCAACCTAACCAATGAATCAAATACGGATAAACTTTTACTTCGGGGATCTGGCCCTTCAGGTCGCTTAAAGCAACCTGCAAAAAAAGATAAAAAGATTTATGGTCGACATTCACATCCGCCGGGTGCGGAGAAAATATTTTATCCGGCTTGTAATCCAGGAGCACCTTTTCCAGGTCACTTAAAATACTTTCGCCCTGATAGGGCGCGCCATATGAAAAATCATCCTTGTAAGGCACGCTGGATATGCGCGTGAGCTTATCGCGAAAGGGCGCCTTTGACTGCCAATAACGGCAGAAAATCGTAAAGGTCCCGAAATCCGGATAACCCAGAAAAATCAAATCGCTTTTCTTTAAACCCAAAAGCTCCATTGCTTTCAGTGCTTCAGCCTTGCGCACCTGGCCCATATGGATAAACTCTGTGCGCCGCACAGTCAAACGTTTTTCATAAACAATAAAAGCAAGTTCATTATGGTCGCCGTTAGTCAGATACAACACCTTTACTTCTGCGCCCGCAGCCAATGCCCGCTGGATCACTCCCGCGCAACCAATACTTTCATCATCCGGATGCGGCGCTAAAATCAAAACACGTTCGCCTTTTTTAAACGGCTGAACCTGGCTAATTTGATCTTTCACAAAACCCGGCGGTTCTTTAATTGTGGCGCACGCTGAAAAACATAAAGCAACCAGGACTAAAGAAATTATTTTTATTTTTTTCATCAACGCCCCTTATTTTGCTTGCCCTTTCAGGCGCAAGGAATACTTAATTAAAACATAGGCCGCAAAACAGAAACAAAAGAAAACGAATAAATCGCCGTAACGGTTATAAAATGTCGCCTGATGAAAAACCGCTTGAATATTTTCTGTTTTTGATCCCGGCACAAAAATTAATTTATTATTTTTCCGCACGCAAGCGCTTACCCTGCCCTGCGGATTGATAAAACCGGAAATTCCGGTGTTTGCCGCGCGCACTAAATAAACCCTGTTTTCTATCGCCCTGAATACTGAAGCGGCAAAATGCTGGCTGGCGGCGCTGCTTTGTTTATACCAGGCATCATTGGTAATGTTGATTAAGAATAAAGCTCCGCGGCGCACAAACTGTCTGGAGAGTTCCGCGAAAAGATCCTCAAAACAGATCAAAACACCGAACTTAGCCGGTTTTTCAAAGATAAAATACTCCTTGCCTGGGCTGATATCTCCGATCGGCACGATATTTTCCAAAAAAGGAAAAACATTTTTCAAAGGGATATATTCGCCAAAAGGAACCAGATGCAATTTATGATAGATCCCATCAATCTGGCCGTTTTGATCAACTAATAACGCGCTATTAAAATAATTTTCATTTATCCGGGAAACCGCGCCGAGCAATAAGTTGCTTTTAGCCTCCTGCGCCAAAACAAAAATTTCATCAAATAACTTTTTATCTTGGCCGAATAATCCGGGAGCCGCGGCTTCCGGCCAGATAATCAGATCCGGCGCATCTAAGAAAACGCCACGCGTTAATTGCCGATAACTTTGCAGGATGTAGCCTTGCGCAGATTTATCCCACTTGAGTTCCTGGGCAATATTCGCCTGAATTACTGAAATTTTTATTTCGCAAGCTTTGCCAGGCGCGCTTACTTTAACCTGAGCAAGCCTGAAAAATCCGTAGAACAAACAAAAAGAAAAAATTAAGACCAGTGGGAGCAAAGAAAGCGGCTTATTCTTACGGCCAGCTAAAAAAACATAGAGAACATAATTCACCAAGACCACAAGAAAAGAAACACCCCATGCTCCGCTAAAATCAGCGATCTGGATCAAGGGTAGATTTGTATACTGCGAATAAGCCAATAACGCCCAGGGAAAACCGGTTAATAAATGGCCGCGTAAATATTCCAGGCATACCCAGGCGGCAGGAATAAAAAACATTTTCAGATAAAACCGGCAGCCGGAAACCTTAACAGATAAAAACCCAAAGATGGCGGTATAAATAGACAGATATACCACAAGCATCATCGTGCCGGGTAAAGTAACATGCACAAGCCAGTAAACGGTAAACGACCAAAAAACAAGGCCCCAGAGAAAACCACTGATTAAAGCCTTAAGCCAACTTTGGTTATTCAAAACAAAGAACAATGGTATTAAACCAAACCAGGCAACTATCCAAACGTTAAAACTCGATAACGACAACGCCATAAACAAGGCGCTCAAGATAAGTGGAATCAAGGATTTTATGAACCGCAGCATTTTTTATATTTCTTCCCCGAACCGCAGGGACAAAGATCATTGCGGCCGACTTTATGCCCGGATTTTGCCGTAACAGGCTCAACAGGTTGCAAAGAAGCTCCTTCTTGGGAAGCTGGGGCAGCCAGAGGGCTTTGAGATCGATCAAATTGTTCTGTTTCCGGGTGTAACATCTGCGTGGGCAGACTGCTAAAAACGCCGTGTAACTTTTCTTGTTTCGCCTGCTTGAGCTTAAAAATTGTTTCCACCGCTTCTTCCTCGATCAGGCCGATCATTTCGCTAAACATCCCGAAAGCCTCGCGTTTATATTCTAATAACGGATCGCGCTGGCCGTAGGCGCGCAAACCAATGCCTTCGCGCAGGCTATCCATCGCGTAAAGATGGTCCTTCCATTTAGCGTCGATGATCTGCAAGAAGACTATTCTTTCTAACTGCCTCAAAGTATCCTCGCCAAAAGCATTTTCTTTTTCAGCGTAAGCAGCAAGGAATATTTCTTCCATGCGTTCTTTTGCCTCGGCTAAAGGCAAAGCGCTGAATTCAATGCTCTTTAACTGCAGGCCGAACCTCAAATTCAAAACTTCAATTAAATCCGTTTCCTCAGAACTATTTTCAGCAGGAACAACTGGCGCAATTGACTGCAGGCTGCGCTCAATGATCCCGGAGATGATCTGCTGGATATTTTCCTTCAGGGAAAAACCGTCTAAAATCTGCCGGCGCTGGCCGTAAATAATCTCCCTTTGCTTATTCATTACATTGTCATATTCTAAAAGCTGCTTGCGGATCTCAAAGTTATGTTGTTCTACTCTGCGCTGGGCAACTTCAATCGAACCAGTAACCCAAGGATGTTCGATCACCTGGCCCTCTTCTAAACCTAATTTTTCCATTATTCCGATAATCCTCTCTGAACCAAACAAACGCATCAGGTCATCAGATAAGGAAACATAAAATCTTGAAGAACCCGGGTCGCCCTGCCTGCCGCTTCTGCCGCGCAGCTGGTTATCGATACGCCGAGCCTCATGACGCTCAGTGCCTAAAACATGCAAACCTCCGGCCTGGACCACCTTGGCGTGTTCAGCCGAAGTCTCTGATTTATAGCGGGCTAATATCTTTTGATACTCTTGGGCATAATTTGGGTCATCGGGTTTTAATTTTTGCTGGATAAGGTTTTTCGCCATAAATTCTGGGTTGCCTCCCAGCAGGATATCCGTGCCGCGGCCAGCCATATTCGTGGCAATCGTCACAGCCTTAAACCTTCCGGCCTGGGCGATAATTTGCGCTTCCATTTCATGATACTTGGCGTTTAAAACCTGGTGCGTTACTCCGCGGCGCTTGAGCATCTCAGAAAGCAATTCGCTTTTATCAATGGTAATCGTGCCCACCAAAACCGGCGTGCCTTGATCGTGTAAAACCACGATCTCTTCTACCACGGCGTTGAATTTTTCTTTTTCCGTCTTAAAGATCCTGTCGGAATAATTCTTGCGGATTAACGGCTGGTTGGTCGGCAAAACCACGACATCCAACTGATAAATACTTTTAAATTCGTTGCTTTCCGTAAAAGCGGTGCCGGTCATCCCGGAAAGTTTTTCATACATCCGGAAATAATTCTGAAAAGTAATCGTGGCTAAAGTCTGGTTTTCCCGTTCAATCTTTAAGCCTTCCTTGGATTCAACCGCCTGATGCAAACCATCTGACCAGCGCCGGCCGGGCATCAGCCTGCCGGTAAATTCATCGACAATAATTACTTGGCCGTCTTTAACCACATAATCCACATCGCGTTCAAAAAATTCTTTTGCCCGCAAAGCCTGGATCGTATGATGGCGAAACTCGATCGCCTCTAAAGTGTGCAAAGAATCCACTCCCCAGGCGCGCGCCGCCTTTGCCTCGCCTTCTTCAGTCAGCGCCACTGTCTGGGCTTTCTCATCAGCTTTATAATCAAAACCCACGGCAAGATCCACCCCTTTATATTTAGCGTTGATCTCGTCATTTTCGGTAACCCGCCTGCCCTTTAGCTGTTCGACAATTTTTTTGGCGGTATAATATTTATCCGTGGATTCTTCCGCCGGGCCGGAAATAATCAGCGGCGTGCGCGCTTCATCGATCAATATCGAATCCACTTCATCGACAATCGCGAAATAAAAACCCCGCTGGACGAGTTCCTCGCGGGAATATTTCATATTATCGCGCAAATAATCAAAACCAAATTCATTATTCGTGCCGTAAGTAATATCGCTGGCGTAAGCCCTTCTGCGGTCTTCGTCAGCCATATCATGCTGGATTACTCCGACGCTCAACCCTAAAAATTCATAAACCGGCCCCATCCAGTTGCTGTCGCGCCGCGCCAAATAATCATTAACCGTGATCACATGCACGCCTTTACCCAGCAGCGCGTTCAAATACGCCGGCAGTGTGGCAACCAGCGTCTTGCCTTCGCCAGTGGACATCTCGGCGATGCGGCCTTCATGAAGGATAACGCCGCCGGCAATCTGCACGTCAAAATGCCGCAGGCCGATCGCCCTGCGGCTTGCTTCACGCACAACGGCAAAAGCTTCCGGCAGAATTTGGGTAAAAATTTGATTTCGGCTGGCCTTTAATTTTTCTTTTAATTTTTCTTTTTCCTCCGGCATCGCAACCAGCGACATTTCTTCC
>JALOBQ010000044.1 GCA_023228185.1 Candidatus Omnitrophota bacterium | reverse complement strand
CGCGTAAGGCTCAAGGCCAACCCCGTTTAATCCCAACCACTGCAAACCTCCCCAGAACCCTTTAGAGGGAGCGAATGAAAGGCTGTATCCGATTAACACCCACTGGATACTTAAAACGCAGATAATGATGAAACATTGCATCAAAACACTTAACACATTCTTACGCCTGACCATGCCTCCGTAAAAGAAAGCCAATGCCGGAGTCATCAACAACACCAGCGCTGAAGAAATTAACACCCATACCGTATCCCCCGAATTAATCATTTTACTTTTTCCTCCTGTTTGATTGATTAAACAAATGCATACTCAACTGATAAAAAAATAAACAAAAAAAACCAAATTCCTAATCTTATTTAACTAGATACCTAATCTTTCTTTTACTATCTTCGCATAAAGCTTATTTATCCTACCTGTTTTGAACCACCTTTCCAAAGTCCCTACTTGAATATCAATTCTCTTGGATAATTCATACAGCGTATATCCATTTCTAATTTTTAAGCTTCTTATCTTTTCGATAAGTTCTTTATCGATCATTGTTCTATATAGCGGCTTCTCCCTTTTCTCCAGTACGTATCCTTATGGCGTCTTCGAGCGGATAAATAAAAATTTTTCCATCACCCATTTCGCCAGTTTGAGCATTGTCAATTATAGTCTTACATATACGCCCTACATCCTGGTCTTTAACTATAATCTCTACTTTAGCTTTTGGTAAGAGCTCTACTTTATATCTTTCTCCCCGCCATTGCTGGACCACTCCTTTTTGTTTACCGTGCCCTTCAATTTCAGAGATCATTAACCCGGTTACTCCTGCGATATTCAACGCGTTACGTACTGCCTCAAGGCTTTCCGGCCTGATAATAGCTTCTATTTTTTTCATTTTATCCTCCGTAAAATAAAAAATACTTATTCATTTTTAACTTCCAGAAATGCATAAGCCGGTTTCTTCCCATAAAATTCAGGATAAGCTGAATTTCCGTGCTCGCCGATATCCAAACCTTCAATTTCTTCTTTAAGCGAGACTCTAATGCCTATGGTATATTTCAGAATAAACCAGAAAATGAGAGAAATCACAAAAGTAAACACTGCTACCCCCAAAACTCCGGTTAACTGCGCCATCAACAAAGTTGTCCCTCCTCCATAGAATAAACCATTACCGGTAGCTACACCGACGATTTTATCCTGTGCGAATAACCCGACGCAGAGAGTGCCAAAAATACCATTAACCAAGTGCACGGAAAGCGCGCCTACTGGATCGTCTATCTTGATTTTATCGAACATAACCACCGCCAAAACCACTAATATTCCTGCGATTAAACCAATGATCAACGAGCTTGGCACGCTCACAAAAGCGCAAGGTGCGGTAATCGCTACCAAACCGGCAAGGCAACCATTTAAAGTCATGCCTAAATCCGGCTTACCCAATAATACCCACGATAATATAGTAGCGCTTAAAGTTGCCATTGCTGCTGCCATATTAGTAGTAATCGCTACGTGACTGATTGCCATAGGATCAGCTGACATCGTAGATCCCGGGTTGAAACCAAACCACCCAAACCAAAGCACAAATGTTCCTAATGTGGCTATAGATAAATTATGGCCAGGGATAGGATTAATCCTTCCGTTTGCGTATTTGCCAAAACGCGGACCCAGCACCAGTACCCCGGCTAAAGCCGCCCATCCTCCGACTGAATGAACAACTGATGAACCGGCAAAATCAAACATCCCTCTCAATTGCAGCCATCCGCCGCCCCAAATCCAGTGACCCACTATAGGATAGATAAACATGGCCATAAGAAATGAAAAAACTATGAACGATTTATATTTAATACGTTCAGCTACTGCACCTGAAACAATCGTGGCTGCCGTGCCGCAGAAAACCAACTGAAAGAAAAATTTCGCCCACATCGGAACTCCTGTCCAGGAAAGCGCCGAATAAACACCTTTATAGGCTTCGCCGGTTGCCGGAGAATTATCCAGGCCGCTGGCAAAAAACAACCCCTTTAAACCAATTAACGGATTTCCGTCTCCAAACATCAAACCCCAACCTAACAGTAAAAACCCCAAAGAAGACACCGCAAAGACTACAAAATTCTTGGAAAGAATATTTACGCAGTTTTTGGAACGCGCAAAACCCGACTCAACCATAGCAAAACCCAAATTCATAAAAAATACCAGTTTTGCCGTAAGCAAAACCCAAATTGTATCAACAACTACTTTCATATCCATAAACCCCTCCTTTAATTAATAAATTAATAAATCCATTCTCTCTTGATTAACCCTATGTGAAAAAAATAATAAAAAATTACCTTAACCCCAGTTTTTCCCTTACCATCGAGGCATAAACTTTATTAATACGCCTTGTCTTTAACCACCTTTCAATAGTAGTAACCTGAATATCCAGCCTTTTGGAGAGGTCATGCAAAGTATACCCCCTCTCTTTCTTAAGCCAGAGCACCTCTTGTATCAGCTGATTATCCAACATATCTATACAGCGATATCTCCACGTTCGTTAGTCCGGATACGCACGGCTTCATCGATAGTTGAAATAAAAATCTTTCCGTCTCCGATCTCCCCTGTCCTGGCGACTTTAGCTATGGCATTGACAATCTTATCCACTTCACTATCTTTAACAATTATCTCAATCTTGACTTTGGGCAAAAAATTAACTTTATACTCCCTCCCGCGAAATTGCTCAATAACCCCCTTTTGCCGGCCATGGCCTTCAATATGCGTAATCATCATCCCCGGACAACCAAGCATCTCTAAAAGTTCAGTAACCTCTTCCAATTTCTCCACACGGGTAACCGCTTCTATCTTTTTCATCCCTCTATCCTCCCTGCCGCTCCGCCTTATGGGCAGAGCGGCAAAATTAATTTAATTAATTCTGATTCGTGGTATAAAAATTCGGATAAGCAGGAGTCCCATGCTCCGGAATATCCAGCCCCTTTATTTCTTCTTCAGGAGAAACTCTGATCCCGAAAAATTTATCCATTAATTTAAACGCAATAAACCCAAGGCCAAAAGCCCAAGTCACACATACTGCTGCACCGATAAGTTGAGCAATTAACTGACCGTAACCTCCGCCATAGAATAACCCCTTAACCAACGGTCCACCGGTTGTACAAAGACCATATGTCCCATCCGCAAAAAGGCCTACGCTTATAAGACCCCATACGCCATTTACAGCATGTACACTAATTGCACCCACTGGATCATCCACTCCTATTCTTTCCCAGAAATACACACTTAGGACAACCAAGACACCGGCAATTGCGCCGATAACTACAGCAGCCCATGCCTCTATCCAAGCGCAGGGCGCGGTAACCGCAACCAAACCTGCAAGGCAACCGTTTAACATCATACCCACATCCCATTTTTTAGTCTTTAAAAATACTAAAAGAATGGCAACCGCCGCCCCTGCGGCCGCTGCCAGATTCGTATTGACAGCCACAACAGCAATCCTTAATTGATGCGCCGAGAATGTGGAACCTGGATTAAAACCAAACCAACCAAACCATAATATAAATGTACCCAGCGCCGCAAGAGTTATACTGTGTCCAGGGATGGCTCTTGGTTTTCCATCCTTACCGTATTTACCGAATCTCGGTCCAAGGATAATGGCGCCTGCCAAACCAACAAAACCTCCTATTGTATGCACGACCCCGGAACCGGCAAAATCAACATGGCCTACACCAAAAGGAATCTTAGATAGCCAACCACCACCCCAAACCCAGTGGCCATATATAGGATAGATTATCGCCGAAACGGCAAGGCTATATAAAAAATACGCCTTAAATTTTAATCTTTCTGCAACTGCTCCGGAAACAATCGTTGCCGCAGTTCCGGCAAATACTAACTGCCAGAAAAATAACAGATATTTTCCGACATCGTAATTAGCTCCGTGCAGAAACCAGCCTGTAGTACCAAATAACCCATGATAATCAGTACCCATCATCAAAGCGAAACCAAAAGCCATAAAAACAAGAGAAGCCACAACAAAATCAATTGTATTTTTAGCCATCAGGTTGGTTGCGTTTTTAGCACGGCAAAACCCTGTCTCTACCATCGCAAACCCTGCCTGCATGAAAAAAACTAAAAATCCGCAAACCAATATCCAAACATAATCAATCGGCGCCTGTGGATTCTGCGCGAGTGTTTCTGCTCCCGAAGGATCAGCCGCAAAAACAGAAAGAGGAATTAACATCGAAACAAACAATCCTGCTACAGCAGTCAACAACATTGTTTTTGTGCCATTAAACCACTCTTTTATTTTTTCTCTCATAGTTCACCTCCGAATAAAAACATACTATTTTCCTTTCTAAAGTTAGAATACATAGCTCAAATAAACTCCGCCGTAAAACCTGTTCTTCTGATTACCGTTATTTTTATCGCTAATGTTGCCCCATGGAACAGAATAATTGATATTGGGTTTACAAGTTAAATTCTTGAATAAAGGCACTGTAATCCCTGCCCCCAAAGCCGCATCCCCGCCACTACCGCGGTAATACTGTTTATTGTTGTAACCAACGTGGCCGGAAAAATCCAAGCTCATTTTATACCTGCTGATCACAAACGGAATGCTGTGGGATAAATTGAGCACCGTATAGCTGCCTTCACCGCCTCCATCATCTTTTTTGCCGAAATCATAATAATAATAGATCGCTGGGGAAAGTAATAATTTGGTAAAAGTTATCCCGCCATAGACTTCCCGGCTAAAACCTCTTGGGGCGCCATCAGAAGGCGCAGCATCAGGAAAATCATAATAAGTAAAACCTGTAGAAAGAGCTACACTGGGAAAACTATAGGTATAATCAAGGATATAATCAGTTTCACTGGATTTTAGGTTATCCTTGTTCACTAAATCGTGATTAAGCCATATCCCCACTTTTACCCTGCCGAACTTTGATTCCGGGCTGCGCACATAAAAACCCGGCTGAACTACAGCATCCCCGTCTAACATTATGCCTCTCCACATATATATGGAATTAAAAGCCAGATCTCCGGAAACTTCAATTCCCGAAGTTGATAAAATACCGTCCAGTAATCCTCCATCTGCTGCCTTTGCCGGGCTAAATATCGATAAACTTAATAATAAGCCTAAAAGTAAACCTATTTTAAAACGTTTCATCATTACCTCCTTTTAAAAAAGAACAGGCGTCTAGCCCGTTCTACTCAGAAACGGTTTAGACGCCTGCGTCTTTTGGAAACAAAAAAAGCGCTCTATCATCAATAGAACGCCTGTGTTAAATTCTACACTTCAATGTGCCTTACACTAATACAAGTAAGAGAAAACTAAAACTGGTAACTAAATTTTGTCCAGGTACTTTTGCGCTTTAACCCTGACTTTCTGCAGCATCTTAACTATACTCACATGTGACAGGCCCATTTGCTTACCTATATCTCTGGTAGTAAGCCCGGAGCTAAAATAAATCAACATCCTCTTTTCCCTGGGATCAAATCCATTATTAAGAATACTCTTGGCTAAAAACTTATTATGCAAATCATTCCGGCAATCTTCAGAAGCGCAAAATTCACCGAGAACATCCAATACGGTTGTATTTTCATCAAGATGCAAGGCCGCGTCAATGCTGATAATATTAGGCCGCTCATTAATTTTACGAATATAATTTTTCAGATGAAAATAACAACCCTGCAGAATATAACTATCTGTCTTATTATCGAGGCTGCCTTTGAGAAAATTATTCCAAAGATGAATTGACGCTTCCTGATAAAGATCATCATTGTTAAATGAGCGATAAGATCTATTTAACCGATAAGCGATCTTCCTGATCGTGGGCGATAATTTGTGATGTAGCTCTTCAAAACTCATCTTTTATCCTTATATTAAAAGAAAAAGCGTCCCTGCCCCTTCTAAGAAGAAAGGGCAAAGGACGCCTTAGTCCAAAAACAAAAAATCTTCCGGGGAATATTTCTCCCAGAAGACTTAATTGTCACGTCGATACATCAACGTATCGTTAAAAGAATAACACAAGATTATACAAATGTCAAGAATATCCTATCAAATCTTTTTTAGGATCCAAGCTCGATACCCGGTAATACGAAAAACAACAATCTGCGCTTACCGTATTTCTTTCATAACCTACTTAAACTCATATGGTTACGTAGACTGTCTACTGGCACGCTGATATTGGTTTTGATCCTTAACTCCTGCTAAAAAAGTATAGGTTCCTAATAATTTTGCCGCGGCAATTATCCAACGATACCAGAAACTCTCGAAAAGAGATAAAATAATAAGATAAACTACGTAATAAGCAGGGAAAAGCCTCTGAATACGCAGAAAAGAAAATAAAGAAATAATCGTAGTAATTGCCTGCGTCAACGCCATGAATATAACAAATAATAAAAACACCTGCCAATCAAAAAAACCCTGAAGCCAACCTAAACCCATTAAAATAATGCTGGCAGTTTCAAAAAACACACCCAAGACTTCATAAAGAAAAAAGTAAGGAAGTGTAAGAAACGCGAAAGCTCCAAAACGCGGATTAAAAATCATATACTTATAGTGCGCGATAGTCTCATCCGTAACCCTCTGCCAACGGCTGCGCTGGGAAATAAGCGATTTGATATTACTTGGCCCTTCGGTCCAGCCTACGGAATAAGGCAGCATAACAATCCTATAGCGTTTATCCTTATTTTTTACCAAGTAATCGTGGGCACGAAAAGTAAATTCAATATCCTCACAGGTGAAATCCGCGGAAAACCCGCCTAATTCATATAAAATATCCCTGCGCCACATACTAAAACCGCCCGATACAATCGGCATAGCGTTATATTTGCTCCAGCCTAAACGATTACCAATAAATGATCGGACATACTCCAAGTTTTGATAAGCGATCAATGGATTGAAAGAAAAACGTTTTTTGAGGATCCTTCCTTCTTTGATCAAAAGGTCATTAGCAAGCCCAAAATAACTGCCGATACCAATGATCCTGTCCGGATCCCTGCCGATATGCGCCATTACTTTAAGCATTGCGTCCTGCTCTAACACCGTATCAGCGTCAACAACGCAAACATATTCGTTTTTGGCAAAATTGAGCCCGGCATTAACAGCGCCAGCTTTCTTTAAGCCCTTATTCTTATTAATCACCATTACATTAGGGTATTTCGCGCTTTTAAATATCCGCTGAATAATGCCATCCTGGTAATGTTTTACATAAGGCATATCCAGCGGTTTTAGCTGTAAAATCTTATCCATATTCTCGAATGTCTTATCTTTGGAATCGTCGTTGACAATAATCACTTCAAATTTCGGATAATTAAGGTTAAGCACGGAGAATAACGAATCAGTGATCCAATCCTCCTCGTTTCTGGCAGGAATGATGATACTTACGGATATGGCATTGCTGGATAGATATGCCAGCGGATAGTCTTCTTCTTGGCTTTCCCAGGAGCGTTTTCTGCCTTCGACAAAACCAAGAAAAGCAAGAAACAGGTAAAAAATACTCAAAAAGAAAAAATAACTGAAAAAAAAGATAAAAATTAAACTGGAAAATTTTCCCATAGTTTCACCGATAAAAATTAACTGTTTTGTTTAGCGATACTTTCTTCCAAAATAACTGCCGCTGGCTGATCGATGCCGCGGATAACTTGTAATATTTCTTTCTGCTCATGCTCGTTAAAACTCTGTAATGTCCCGATTAAGCCGGCATATGCTTGCGAAAAAATCAAACCCTTGATCAGGCGGACAGATATGCTTTCCACCTGATTTTTCCCATCCAACAGGCCTCT
>JALOBQ010000043.1 GCA_023228185.1 Candidatus Omnitrophota bacterium | reverse complement strand
GATCAAAAAATTTACTGCGTAAATTTTTGGAGAGGTGGCTGAGCGGACATTTTCGCGTAAGCAAAAATGTTCTCGAACCCGAGCAACGCGAGGGTGAGAGATCTAAAGGCTAATGGATAAGAGTATCTATGATAATCCATGGTTTGTGTATATAGCCGAGTGCCGGGATAGAACACTGTATGTCGGTATCGCAATAGACGTAGATCGTAGAATAGCCGAACACAATAATGGCGATAAGTGTCGGTATACAAGGTTTAGAAAGCCAGTTAGATTGGTTTATAAAGAAATAAACCCTAATTACAATCTTGCCAGGGCGCGTGAATTAGAGCTCAAGCGTTTTAGCAGGAAGAAGAAATTAGGGTTGTGCAGTATGGTTAAAGATCCCTCACCCTAAAAAGCAGGGTTCGGGATCCAAAATTTACTGCGTAAATTTTGGAGAGGTGGCTGAGCGGTCTAAGGCGCACGCCTGGAAAGCGTGTGAGGCGCAAGTCTCCCAGGGTTCGAATCCCTGCCTCTCCGTTCTACTTCACCCTGGGATTTTAAAATTGCGGTAAGGCTTAGTAGAACGTTCTGCGTAGCCCCACCGCAGTTTTACATGTTGTAGAGCGTAGCAGAACGTCAATTTACGAATATAGTTTTTCCAGCTGACAGGAGAATTTATGGAACATTGTCATGCATGCGGTAGCCATAAGAAAATCTGTCCGGTTTGCGGCGCGCCGCTGCATAAAAAGTTTGACGATTTCATCGTCCGTTCAGAAATTATTTATGCCATATTTATGGCTTGGGGTTTTGCTTCTTCGGCAGAAGCCATAATCAGGCAGAGAAACTGGATTAATTTACCGCTTTTAGTGATTAGCACTTTTGTGTTGATCCGTTTTTTCTTTGCTCCTACCCGCAATCTATCTTCAGCGGCGCTGGTTACGGAGAAAAGGCCGAGATGGCGCTGGTTGGTTTTTATGGTGGATTTTCCGTTTCTCATATTTCATTCTTTCGCGTATTATACGATGTGCCTGGCGGTAAGAGAAGGTGCGGATAATTCTTTTCGTTTTTTTCAGTGGTTTATTATTCTTTTGACGGTAAACGTGATATGGCTGTCATCGATTGCTTTTCGGATGAGAATCTTAGGCAAGAAGAAGCATTTTAAAACTTATATTAAGTGGTGTATTAATAATGCTATCACGGTGATTATTGCCTATTTTATGTTTTCTATATTTACAGGCAGCTTTTCCGTATTTTTTTCGATATTTTTTACAAAGGATTCTTTACTGATAATAAGCCAGGGCCAGGGCCTGTATTGGGTACTTTTTGTCGTGGCTTTATTGAATTGTAGCGTAGATTTTATGTTCACTGCTTCTGATTATCTGGGTTTCGAAAACTAATTAGGTTACTTCCTAATTTAAAATAGGGCGTTGTTTCAAATAAGCGGCGAAAGCGAATTTTCGCCTAAAATTGAAATAACGCTTTTATTTTTTTCAGATTTTAGAAAAGAAAGCGCTTTCCTAAAAACCATGCCAAGTCCTTGTATCGGCTTACCTATACTATATACTTTAACTATAGGTTCGAGTAATAACTAAACGCTAATTAACCCATTTAGGACAAATGAGTAAATTGAGAAAATCTTTATCTTTTTTATTATGTTTTTTGCTGATTTTTGAGCAATCCGCTTTTGCCCAAATTGCCGGCCAGATGGATATCTCTGGTTATTTTAGCGGATTGCGTAATCAAATCGTTCAGGATAAATTCCGGCCCCTGCATTTGCGTTACCTCTCTTACGACAATAATAGTGATATTTTTAAACTTATGCTTGATAAAGGTGACCGGCCGGAAGATTTAGAAACCGGGGCTAAAAAGTTATTTGATTATTTTCTTATTGGGCTTGTTTTACCTAATGATTCTTTCTGGGTGAATTTGAGGCCGGATTCACCGGATAATATTATGGATGCTTATCTTGCTAAGACAGACTTGGGCAGGGTTTTGCTCGAAGCTGATGTCCAGCTAAAGAAAGATACCGCGGTAGCAACCTCACCGGAAACGCAAGAAGGCAGGAAATACTGGGATCTTCTTTATAAAAAAGCGGGAGCGCTTTTTGGCCAGGAAAATATTACTATTCCTACTTTAACCCGTCCCTGGATTGTACCGGGTGAAATTATCGTCCGGGAATCCGGCAGTAACGCCTATATTTATAAAGCTACTCTTAAAGTCATGCTGGAGCAGGATTACTTAAAAGATTCCGCGGGATACAGTTTTAATGACCCCAGGCTGAAAGAGCTTAATGAATATGCATCCAGCCTTATCCGAGAGATGATTCTTCCGAAGCTTATTCTGCAAGTAAACTCTTCTAAGAAATACGCTGCGCTGCGCCAGGTTTATTATTCGTTAATTTTATCCCAATGGTTTAAATCTAAATTCGTTTCCAGTAAAGGTAAATATGCCAGCTTGATCAATAGCAGAACACTTAGCGGGCTTACTTCTCAAAAAGCCTGGGATAAACAGTCATATTTCAAACAATACCGCGATTCATTCAATAATGGCGAATACAACATTAAGGAAAAGCACTCCACGGCCTTTGGTCAGGTAATCAGAACATATACTTCTGGTGGTATTGCTTTTGCGGATATACCAAACAACATACAGTTAAATAAAATATCCAGTAGCCGTGTTATGGCGATAGAAGCTGATTATATCCAAAGAGCGGTAGTTGATGCTAATGGTAATATCCGGATGGAAACAGGGGAAGCTGCTGTTGTCAGCTCACCACTTACTGCCATAGATATTAGGGAAATTAATTATGCTTCAGATGATTTTAGTAATTCAGAATTATCTTTAAAAATACATAATTATGGCGTGGGTAATATAAGATCTGGAAACTGGGGTGTTTCCGGTGATTTACTTCAAACATCCGGAGCGGCTAACTGCGTAGTTTCGGTTTTAATAGATAATGAAGGGAAATTGGGGATTCTGGGACATTATCCATACGTAATCAGTCAAGTTTCGGATAAGAATTTAAACAAAGGTTTCTATAACTATATAGAAGGAATTAAGAAAATAATAGATCCTATCAGCGCTAAATATACTTTATATTTATTTGGTGGTAGCCCTATGAATAATGATATGTTTGCGTTAAAAGAGGCCCAAGATAATAAGAACGCAATAAGAAATGCTTTTACTGAAGCTTTGGGCGAACATATTAGTGATATTGTTGATAAAACAGCAAGTGGTTTTGAGGATTTAGATTGGTTAATCGCTGATATAAAGAACAAGGAGATTACCTACCATTATAATAATCAACAACAAAAAATTGGACAAGATAAGCCTTCTTTTGTGGCCAGCTCGCCGGTAAGCGATATTAAGAAGGTTGCTTTAGCAGCAGCTTTAACGGTACTTCCCGCGCAGATGATAGGACAAACATTAATGCCGATTAACAATCCTCTTGGCCAAAAAGAACAAGTCAGCCCCTTGGTGAGAACAACGCTTTATAAACATTATGAGGAGATTTTGGCTAAAGATCCCTTTAAGGAACTTCCTGTATTATTAAAAAATTCGGCCTTTACGCAGAATCCTCTTTATGAACCGTTGGTTAGGCAGGCGATAGAAACATTACTTAAGGATGATCCGGTGGCAATTATTGTTAATGCTTCTTTGTTAGAGTCGTATCCTGGGTTTGATTCTTTGGTGGTAGAACAGTTTATCAGGCAGGCGGCAGAACACGCTTCTGTATCTGGGATCCTAAATACTGCGGATAGGTTAAAACAGTATTCTTGGTTTGCCCCCATACTTGTAAAAATAGCTAAAGCTTATCCGGATAAAGTAGTAGATGATTATAAAGAGGCAGGAAGTATTTTACTTCAAGTTGGTTCTGATTCGGCAATTAGCGTGTTGAATAATATTTCTCAAAGTAGTTTTTCTTTTGAAACAAAATCAAAGTTGGCCCTATTACTTGATGATTTATCTTCTGGAGCGCTTTCTATTGAGCAGGCTGTTTTGATAGCCAAAGACACTGCGAAATTCCTTAACCGAGTATCAGAAATTAATAAACGATCCGGTCATTTAGGTGCCGGGTCGATTACGAAATGGATCACTCAATATGTTGCTTACGGAAAAGTTAGAACATCCGAAGAATTAGCAAACTTGATAGTTCCTGATAGAAGCAACGCTTACTACTATAATATTATGTCTGCTTTTTTATCGCTTACGCGCGATCAAACTCTTTCTGTGGAAACACGTCTTAAGGCGTTATCAACCTATAAAGATAATTTTATCACGGCTTTATCTTATATGCAGTTTACCGCGCAGGAAAACAACCAGGAAGTTATGGAGATCGTCAGCCAGGCGATAGATTTGACGGTTAATCCTACAGCGACAGAAGCGGTTTCAAGAAAGATAGAAGAAGAGTTCCGCCGTGCCCCGCAGAAAATATTATTTTATTTATCTATGCCGGAAGTTGTTAAGCCTTTATTAGAGGCGCATCAATATTTGCAAGATCAGGGTATTAACATAGATCTAAGTTTTTTTATCGGCGCGGCATTCGCGGAAGGCTATCTTGAATATGCCCGGGCTATCATAGAGGGTAATATTGCCGCTTTTAGCACAACCATGCCCATCGGCCTGGATAGATTCGGTTCTGTGCAGACAGAGTTGAAAGAACGTGGATTATTGCCGCAAAGTTACGATGGTTTCATTACTAATGATCAAATAATTGTTAATGAAGGCGGGGCGAAATATTTATATGGAACATTCCGCAGTCCAAAGGATGCGCTCATCGCGCACGCCGCGCTTCTTTTACAGGACAGGGAGAAGTTTCTTGCGGCTGCAAAAAAAATGGGGGCTCAAACGCTTAGTGAAGACGAGATAAATGTAGGCACCTATCTTTATTATTGTAGTGGCAATGCTGAACAGCATTTAAAGAATCTCGGGCCGCATTTGGTGGGTAAGATCGGTACAGGCAAACATGGCGATGGGCGGTTTAACGCGCAATGGCCTGCGGCAACGTCAAAGGAACTTAAACAATTGTTTAATGGTACGGTGATTTCTGGCGCGCAACAGTCAACAAAGACTTTATTAAGCCCTAACGCCAGTTCGCCGGTGGAACGGAAAGATATTTTAAAGACGCTGGAACAAAAGATTAAACAATCAGGCGGAAAAATTACATTTGCCGATTTTATGCAAAGTGCGCTTTATGATCCGGATAGCGGATATTATCAGCAGCAGGTCAATATAAGCAAGAATGGTGATTTTGATACTTTTGCGGAAAACATTAATTTCGGTAGTCAAATGGCTGATCAGATCATTGAAATGTGGAGTAGTTTTATGCAAAATCATCCGAGTTTTGAGATTGTAGAGATGGGCGCGGGTACAGGCGCACTGGCTAAAAATATTCTGACCTATTTGAAAAATGATCCGCAAGGCCAAAAACTTTATAATTCCGCGGATTTTAAATATACAATTGTAGAAATTAGCTCGCGGCTTAAAGTTGTTCAGGCGGAAAAGTTAGCCCAATTTGGGGATAAAGTGGCGTGGAAAGAATTGAAAGAATTGAAAGAGGTTAACGGCGTTTTTATTTCCAATGAACTAGTGGATGCGTTTCCGGTGCATATTGTGAGGATGCAATCAGGAGAGCTTAAAGAAATATATATAACTGTTAAAGCTGGCCGTTTGCAAGAAGAGCTTGGCCAGGTATCTGACAAAAAATTAGAAGATTATTTGGCGGATAATGATTTGGTTCTACCTGAAGGAAAAGAAATCGCGATAAGTTTAGAGGCCTTTGCTTGGCAAAAGAATATCGGCGCGGCGTTGAAGAAAGGTTTTGTGATTACCAGCGATTATGGCGTTGCACGGTTATCTGATGTGATTGAACAGCCGAATGTTGTTTGGAGCGCTAATCAGGATAAAATTAAGAATGCCCGTGTTAATATATATCAGAATATTAATTCCGGCCGTGCCGTTGATATAACCTGGTTGATTAATTTCGCGGATCTTATTAGGGATGGGCGGAAACAGGGGCTCAATGATTTTTCTCTGTTTGCGTTAAGAGATAGCAATTTTATTTCCACTGAGGATCCCGCGAAATTTGCCAGTATCAGTCCTGATTTTAGGATATTAATGCAGGAGAAAGGTGTGTTTGGGGTGCAAACCAGTTCACCGATACTCTCCGGGCCGTTTAAGGTGGGCAATGATGAGGCCTTCGTATCTAAAATTACTAATTCGGATGCAATGGAAGAATCATTACAGAAATGGTTCAGTCAAAACGAAAACCGTTTCTTTAGCCGGGCAAGATGGGAAGCAGAGGTTGAAGCAATCAACGCAGGCAAAGGTTTTATGGTTAAATTGGAAACAGTTAGCGGAACGATAGTGGGTTTGAGTATTTATGTGCGTAAGCCGTTTCCGTTCGCTGATGGTTCAGCGAAAGACGTTTATTACGCGGATTATATAGAAATAGATAAAAATTACCAGCGGCAAGGGTTAGCGGAAATACTAATGGCTAAAGCAGTGGAAATAATGTTGCAAGGTTATATTGCGCCTGATATTAAGACATTAATCGTCTCGCATCCGCGTGAAGGAGAGGGTGTTGAAGATGTAATCAAGTTCCATAATGACCTAGGTTTTAGTGTGATGGATTATACAAATCGGGAAGAGGTTTTTTCAGATGAAGACGATCAACAACGGGCTCTTTGGATGGGGCTTTCTATAGATGGTGCAAGAGAATTATTGCGGCACCAACAGCAGGTTATTAAAAGCCCGTCTAGTTTTTCAATACCTAACGCGCAAAGCATAAGTTTACCGGCATTATCGAGAACAGATAAAACAGGCGGTATAGATTTTCGTGGTTTACCGATTATTACGCAGCCGATGGCCAATGCGCCGGCATTTAACCGGCAGACAATTACTGGTGGAATGGCTCCGGTAGCGAATATTAATTTAAATCAGGAATGGGTGAATATTCAGAGCATGCTTAAAGCAGGAATTATTCCATCTAGCGACAGGATTAAAGAATATGCCAGGACCGGTAGCCAGGCAAAAGACGCGCAAAAGGAATTAACTAGAGTAATTTCGTGCATTGCCGATATACTGCGCTCGCAGGAAGAGAATCTAGCTATTGCAGATACTCAACTAAAGGCGATACTTATTTTGCTTGAATCCGGTAAACAGAATAATGAATTGTTATTTGGTTTAAGCAGCATTGCCTGCCCTTCCCAACCTTTGTAGACAGTCTACGTAACTCTATGTGGCAGATGTTGTTACAAAACAAATCCTTGGGTTTAAGTTATGCGTATTTCTTTTGTAAATCTAACTATCCCATAAAGTTACATAGACTGTCTACGATTAGGCATTGACAAGGCAAATCTTATATAATAATATGGTAACGCTAATCCCTAACTCTTAACAAAAATATTTTTTTATGGATAAACTCACGCAAGAATTTACTTCTTTGGTCAGCATTGACCAATTCCAGGAGCGTTACCAGAATAATATAGGCGACGGTAAATATTTCGGTTTCCCGCTTGAGCCGATAATTAAAGCCGAAAAAAGGCTGCTTTCATCAGCCGAAGAAAAGAAGATCGCCTATTTTTCCATGGAATACGGCCTGGCTACCAGTTTTTATAATAAATTCTCTTCTCAGCTTCCGCTTAACCCCAATAATCAGATGCCGGAAAATGCCGTGTTCTCTAATTCCCGGGTCACGGATTATTTTTTCGCTTTGCATGCCAATAATATTATTGATATGCCGATATATTCCGGCGGCTTGGGCGTATTGGCCGGTGATACGGTTAAAACCATCGCTGATTATAAATTGCCTGTTGTAGGAATTGGTATTCTTTGGAATTCCGGTTATTTCCGGCAGAAATTTTGGTATAAATACGGCCAAGCTCCTGAAAAAATGCAGTGGGATCCATCT
>JALOBQ010000042.1 GCA_023228185.1 Candidatus Omnitrophota bacterium | reverse complement strand
AAGAAAGACGATTGCTGGGGGAAAGTTTTCGTGAAATTCATGCTTGCTGACGTGGTGCTTTTAGCCAGCGGTATGCTTTGGTTAAAATTGTCTTTGGGGCTTTCTTTAACAAACGCGTTGTTCTTAGGGGTAATACCTTTTGTGATTGGGGATTTATTAAAGATTGCTGCTGCTACCAGCGTGTATAAAAGCCCGTGTTTTCGTTAAATCCGGCTATTTAGCTGAACTTGACAAAGCAGTTAATCCGTGGTAGTTTAAAGCCGCATAAGAGCATATCAAGGAGGCGTTAGATGAGCAAAATAAAAGCTTTTTTTGTGGTAAGTGTTTTTATTTTTTCTGTTTTTACGCTTGTTAATTTTGCTTTAGCCGAAGATGCGGTCAATACTCCGAAAGCAACAAGCGCTGCGCTAGAGCCATCTGCCAGCCCCAGCGATACCCAGTGGGTTTGGGGAGAGGTTGTTAGTGTTGACGCGGCGGCAAAGAAGCTCACTTTAAAATACCTTGATTATGAAGCTGACCAGGAAAAGACCATTGTCCTGGATGCCAATGATAATACTGTTTTTGAAAACGCGAAATCTCTCGATGAGCTTAAGGAAAAAGACACTTTAAGCGTGGATTATTTGATTGTTGATAGCAAGAATATCGCTAAAAACGTAAGTTTAGAAAAGTTAGATGAGGTGGTTCCGGAAGCAGTCAGCGCAACGGAAAATACGAGCGCAGAATCGGCTCAAGGCGCGGTTACTTCCGATCAACCGCTTGCTACAACGGCTTTAATAGATAGCCCGGTTACTCCGGGTACTCCGGATAGCCAGGTTAGCCCTGAGATTTCTGATCAAGCGGCTGAAACTCCGGCTCTAGCGGAAAAAGCTGTGCAGAGTGCTGCGCCAATTGCAGAGAGCCAGGCTGTAGAAACTGCTGGGCTTCAGCACAGCGGTGATCAGGCGGAAAAAATAGAGTAGCGTATTTTTAGCTATTCTTTTAGATTTTTTAGGCAGGGTTTAACGGCCCTGCCTTTATTTTTTCAACAATTTAAGCTATGGAAAAAATAAAGCTGGTTATTTTTGATCTCGACGGTACTTTAATTGACGCTTATCAGGCGATCGAAAAAAGTTTGAATTTTGTCTTACGGCATTTTGGCCTGGCAGCGCAGGATGGCCAAAAGATACGCCAAGCAGTCGGCTGGGGAGACCTGAATCTTTTGAAGCCATTTTTAAAAAAAGATCAGTTAGCAGAAGGCATATGCTTATACCGTAAAGATCACCAGGCGAGTTTAAAGAAATATGCGCGGCTTTATCCTCAGGTAAAGATCCTTCTTAAATACTTAAAGAAAAAAGGTTATCGGCTTGCGGTAGCCAGTAACCGGCCAACGAAATTTTCTTTGATTATCCTGCGGGTTTTAAAGATAAAGGATTATTTTGATTATCTGCTTTGCGCGGATAAATTAAAGTTCGGCAAACCGCATCCGCTGATCCTGAATACAATCAGAAAGAAATTTAGGGTTAGTGCCGATCAAGCTTTATACGTGGGGGATATGGTAATTGATCTTTTAGCTGGCAAGCGCGCGGGCATGCGGACAATAATTGTCACTACCGGCTCAAGCAATAAAAAGGAAATCGCCGCCAGCCAGCCATACTTAATTATCAAGAGCATAAAAGATTTGCGTAAAATTTTATAACGCCAGGGGGAGTTTTTCTTGACAGTAAAGCTAATCGGTAATATATTAAATATAGAAAGTATGAAGCTAACGATAAAATTGATTTTTTGCGCGTTTTTGGTTTTTACCGTCGTTGGTTGCGCTTCCAATAAAGCGCGCCCGAAGATCGACCAAACACTGCTTGGCCAGCCCCTGGAAGATTATGTCGGCCCAAAGGTAAAAGCCGCGGTAACGGATTTTGAGGTTAAAACAGCCGGAGCGACCAAAGAAACCGCTTCAGAGTTACGGGATATTTTTATTAACGCTCTGGCCCAAAGTAACCGTTTTATCGTAGTTGATCAGGATAAAGCCGATCTGATCGTGAATATTTCAGTAATTGAATTTGAGCCGGAAGCTTCCGGCGGCAAGGCCGGATACGCCGGAGGAGGCAGTTGGGGCGGATCTTTTATGGGCGGCTTGCTGGGAGCGTCTTTAAACAGGGCGAATATGGGGTTAGAATTACGCATCGCCGATAAATCTAACTCTGAGGTGATCAGCCAGAAGATTATTCGCGCCCAGGCTTCGCAGTTATTAAAAAACAGGGGTAAAGAATTGCCCCGCTGGTTGGTTTTAAAGAACGGATTATCCGTATACACAGGCACGCCGATGGATACGGTAATCCATGATTGTATAATCGAGGGCCTGCGTTATTTGGCTCAAAACGTGCCGTTGAGTTACTACAAATACTAAAATGGGAAAAAGAAAACGTAGAGGAAAATTAAATTGGCGTTCCAAGAAAGCCAATAAAGGCAGAAAACCCAATTTGGGATAAACGCTTACTATGGTCCTGATCTGGATTATCATCAGCACACTAGTGGTGAGCCTTATTTCGCTTGTTGGCGTACTTACCTTAGCGATAAGCGATAAGCTTTTGCATAAGCTTATTTTTTGTTTCATTGGTTTCTCCGCCGGAGCTTTAATCGGCGGCGCTTTCCTGCATTTATTGCCTGAAGCCCTTCAGGAAAACAATAACCCCAATATATTCTATTATTTGATTTTAGGAATCGTCCTATTTTTTATTATGGAGCGTTTTCTGCATTGGCGCCATTGCCATGAAGAACATTGCCAGATCCATCCTTTTACTTATCTGAGCTTGATTGGCGATGGGATGCATAATTTTCTGGATGGTTTGGTCATCGCGGCAAGTTTCGTAGTAAGTTTTAAGCTTGGAGTGGTAACCACGGTGGCGATCATTCTGCATGAAATACCTCAGGAATTGGGTGATTTTGCCGTGCTTGTTTACGGAGGGTTTAGCAGGAAGAAAGCTTTGTTTTGTAATTTTATTTCTGCTTTGACTGCTTTACTGGGGGCGTTGATCGGTTATTTTTTATCCGGTATTTCAGGAAACTTTCCCGTTTTTATTCTGCCGTTTACTGCCGGCGGTTTCATTTATATTGCCGCCAGTGACCTGATCCCGGAGATTCACAAGGAGAAAGATTTACGCAGGTCCACGACGGCATTTTTTGCCTTTTTTCTGGGCATATTATTTATGATCCTGGCGAAACAGTTTTTGCCGGAATAATTTCCTTCCCTAACAATAGCTAATTTAAAATGATCGCGATCGCGTTGATTTCCGGTGGTTTGGATAGCCTTTTAGCGGCTAATTTGGTAAAAAGCTTAGGTATCCAGGTGATCGGTTTACATTTCAAATTACCCAGTTGTAAACTCAATATTAAAGAATCATTTCCCGATTTAGGAATTCCTCTGGTGGAAATTGATTTAGCCAAGGAATTTATTTCTTTGATCCGTTCGCCGCGTTATGGATTCGGTTCCAATATGAATCCCTGCATCGATTGCAAAATACTGATGTTTTCTAAAGCCAAAGAGCTATTGCCTGAATTTAAGGCCAGCTTCATCATCAGCGGCGAGGTGTTAGGCCAGCGGCCGATGTCGCAAACTAAACAATCCCTTGAATTGATCAAAAGAAGATCCGGATTAGGCGAGCTTTTATTAAGGCCGCTTTCAGCCGGCTTGCTGGCGCCTTCTTTGGCCGAAATCCGGGGTTGGGTCGATAGAGAAAAATTATTGAAATTCAGCGGCCGGACACGCAGGCCGCAGATGGAACTTGCTAATAAAATGGGGATTAATGAATACGCTAACCCTGCCGGCGGTTGCCTGCTTACTGACCCGCAGTTTTCTAAAAGGTTAAAAGAATTGATCGCCCACGACGAGTTGAATTTAAGCAACCTGGAGTTGTTAAAATTAGGCAGGCATTTCAGGATCAGCCCGTCGGCTAAATTAGTCGTTGGCCGCGATGAAAAGGAAAGTAACCAGCTGGTAAAACTGGCCGCAGATGAAGATTATCTTTTTTATCCGAATGATAAAATAGCCGGGCCGACCAGCCTGGCGCGTGGTAAAATAGATCAGCAGTTGGTTAGATTGTGTTCTCAGATAAACTGTTCTTATTGCGACATCTCTTTGGGCGCGCAGACAGATATGCTTTACCGTAAAATGCCTAAAGAAGAAGAGTTTAGCCTGACAGTCAGTTTTTCCCAGCGAGATGATTTTGCAGGTTTGCATATATGAAAGAAGCCCTTTTCTACAAGAAGCTTGCCTCTGGCCAAGTGGAATGTTTTTTATGTTCCCATTATTGTAAGATCAATACTGGGGCATTCGGCTTTTGTCAAGTCAGGCAGAATTTAGGCCAGGTTTTATACAGCCATAATTACGGTAAATTAATCTCTTGCGCGATTGACCCGATCGAAAAAAAGCCTTTATATCATTTTTTACCGGGTTCAACGGCATTTTCTATTGCCGCGCCAGGTTGTAATTTTCGTTGCCAGTTTTGCCAAAATTGGCAGATTTCTCAAGGTAATTCTTTGGATTGCAGCGCGGCCGAGGACGTAGCTGCTGAAAAAATCGTCGCGCTGGCGCTGAATAGTAAATGCCCGAGCATCGCCTATACTTATAGCGAGCCGGCAATATATTTTGAATACGCTTTTGATATCGCGCAGCTGGCTAAAAAAAAGAAACTACGCAATGTTTTTATCAGTAACGGTTATATCAGCGCGCAGGCAGTCAGAAAAATCGCTCCCTATTTAGACGCGGTAAATATTGATTTAAAATCTTTTAACGATGGTTTTTACCGGAAGCTCTGTTCTGCCACTCTTCAGCCGGTGTTAGATACCATCCGCTTGATGAAAGAGTTGGGGGTTTGGGTGGAAGTGACTACTTTGATAATTCCGGGTGAGAATGATTCTGCCGAAGAATTGAAAAAAATAGCTGAATTTATCGCCGGAGTGGATAAAAATATTCCCTGGCATGTTTCCGGTTTTTACGGCGCGTATAAATTTATTGACAGAGCTGCCACGCCGTTAAACGCGCTTGAGCGGGCTGTTGAAATCGGCAAAGCTTGCGCTTTGCGTTATGTTTACGCGGGCAATATTTCCGGCCGCGGCAATATTACCTATTGCGCAAGTTGCGATAAAGAGCTGATTTTGCGGCAAGGGTTTAAAGTAGTGGAACAAAATTTAGATAAGGGTAAATGCGTATTTTGTAAAACGCCATTGTCAGGTGTTTTTTAAGGTAAACAAAGCACAACAAAGCATTGTGAGTTATCTGAGTGTAAAAATTGGTATTGACAGAGGCAGGCAGATAGAGTTAAAATATTAACATTACCCAAGAAGAGCAGAAGAGGTATTCTTCTAGATACCCCTATATTGATCAGCGCGTAGGGGTTTTATTTTTAAGCCAAATTTACTAAATAGGGCACTCGATGGTTAAGGCAGGTTTATTGGATCCGAAGAAATGCGTTATCTTTTTTGATTTTGACAATACCATCGCTACTTGTGATGTGTTTGACAATATGCTTTTGCTTTTTTCCTGTGATGACCGCTGGGTTGAGCTGGAAAAAAGATGGAAGTCGGGCAGGATCGGCTCCAAAACTTGCCTGGAGGGCCAGTTGCGCGGCATGCGTTTTAATCAGAAAGCGCTGGATGCTTATCTGCGCAAGATCAAACTCGATCCGTATTTCAAACGCTTGTATAAGTTTTTAGCCGTAAAAAAAGCCAAAACCATAATTTTAAGCGACAATTTTGATTATATTCTAAATAAAACATTAGGCTATAACGGAATACGCAAGCCGAAGATTTACGCCAATAAGCTGAAGTTCTCCCGAAAAAATATCGTTACGGATTTTCCGTTTAAAAATAAAGATTGTCAAATTTGCGCGCATTGCAAAACAAAAAATTTGCTTTTGAATTCCAAGCCCGATTCAGTAATTATTTATATCGGAGACGGAGCTTCGGATGTCTGTCCGGCTAAATACGCGAATTTAGTTTTCGCCAAGGACAGCCTGTTGAGGCATTTTAAAGATAACAAACTGGATTGTTTGGCTTATCATAACCTGAAAGATGTTTTCATCTATTTACAAAGGAACTTAAAATGACAGAAAAGGTTAAGGAATGTAAAGAACAAAAGGCACAGGATAATATTAATCAGCAGGACCTTTTGGGTTTGGAAGAGAGATATTGTTCTTGGGGCGATACAGTGCATTACGCGGAAAAGTTGAATATTTTTAAATCTTCCGAGGGAAGTTTTCTTTACGATAATCAGGGTACGGAGTTTTTGGATCTGCAGATGTGGTATTCGGCGGTTAACTTTGGTTATCGGAATAAGCAATTAAACGCCGCCTTAAAGAAACAGATCGATATCCTTCCGCAGTTAGCCTGTCAGTATTTACATGAAGAAAAAATCCTTTTGGCGGCAAAACTTGCCCAGAAAAGTGAGCGCACCTTTGAAGAAAAGGGCAGGATCCACTTTAATGTCGGCGGTTCAAGCGCTTTGGAAGATTCAATGAAATTAGTGAGGAACAACACCGGCAGAAGCCTGGTTTTTGCTTTTATGGGCGGTTATCACGGCCGCACGCTGGCGGCGAGCGCGATCACCTCGAGTTTTCGTTACCGTGAACGCTTTGGACATTTTGGCGACCGCGCGATGTTCGTGCCGTATCCATATTGTTTCCGCTGCCCCTATGATAAGAAAAAGGATTTTTGTGATTTTTATTGTTTAAAACAATTTGAGCGGCTTTTCGAGACAGAGTATCACGCCGTGGTAAACAAGAAGAATAATAAGTGTGAATTTTCCGCTTTTTACGTAGAAGCGATCCAAGGCACGGGCGGTTATATTGTCCCGCCTCAGGAGTATTTCTCCGGGCTAAAAGATATCCTGGATAAATACGGTATACTTTTAGTTGATGACGAAATCCAGATGGGATTTTTCCGCACGGGAAAATTCTGGTCAATTGAGCATTTTAATGTTACTCCGGATATCATCGTATTCGGTAAAGCTTTAACTAACGGGTTAAACCCGATTTCCGGGGTCTGGGCCAAAGAAAGATTAATTTCGCCGGATGTTTTTCCTCCCGGTTCAACGCACGCAACATTTTCGGCTAATCCTTTGGGCACGGCAGCCGGATTAGCGGTAATGAAATTGATTGAAGAATCTGATTTTGCTACCAGCGTGCCCAGGAAGGGGCAATATTTTCTTGCGCAACTTAAAAAGTTACAGAAAAAATACCCGCAAATGGGAGATGTTGATGGCTTAGGCCTGGCTTTAAGGATCGAGATCTGCGAAAAAGACGGTTACACGCCGAATAAGGAGTTAACTGATAAGATTGTTAATCTCGGTTTAAGCGGTAATTTAAATGTCGGCGGCAAACGCCGCGGCCTGGTTTTAGATGTCGGCGGATACTATAAAAATGTTTTTACCCTTGCTCCGTCTTTTTATATCACGGAAAAAGAGATCGATCTAGGCGTGGATCTTTTTGAAGAAGCGCTGAAGACCGCGCTTAAGAAATCTTAAAAGGTTTGCTTTGAGCATGGTAAAATTACCTATTTTTGATGCTGCATAATGCGATTCGTATTTTGAATTTTGATAACAGCATAACCAGCCAGGTGGGCCTTTTATCCTCTTTCCAACATCAGATTCTTGAACTTAGCGATTTAGCAGGTGGTTTAAGGCTTTTTGGCAACGAAAAAACAGCCCGCCTTTTAACAGAGCGTATTCGCAAGACAGACAATTGCGCGCCGACTTTTTTAGGTTCAGGGGATTTTCATCACGTTAGCCAAGTGCTAATTAACTGCCAGCCAGAGATCCGCAGCGTAATTATATTCGATTTCCATCCGGATTGGGATATCCTGCCGCCTCATTTTGGCTGTGGTTCCTGGGTTAGCCGCCTGTTAAAAAATAAAAATATTGAAAAATGCGTGTTGATTGG
>JALOBQ010000003.1 GCA_023228185.1 Candidatus Omnitrophota bacterium | reverse complement strand
TCCGGCGAATAACTGGGGAAACAAAAAAGGTGGTTTTGATCTGACAGGAATGACTAAACTTACTTTTTGGGCGCGCGGGGCAAAGGGCGGCGAAGTGATCCAGAAAGTAATGATCGGTGGAATCAAGGGGACATATCCTGATACTACAACCGTTGAGATGGGCCCGATTGAATTAACTAATACATGGAAACAATATACGGTTAATTTAGTTGGCAAGGACCTTTCTTATATTAACGGAGGTTTCAATTGGTCAACTACCGCGGATTTAAATCCTGAGGGAGCTACTTTTTATTTTGATGATATCAAGTTTGAGGCGGATGCTGCGTTAAAGCCTGAATCAAAAAAACAGGAAGCAATGCCTTTTAATATTTATTCCGATCGTTCATCAGCGACCAATCATTTTATTCCTAGCGGTTATATGGGTGATTATAGTGATGTGAAATATGATGGCGCTTCGAAAGAAGATGCTTATCTGGGAGATACCTGCATTAAAATAATTTACAGTGGAAAAGCTACTCAAGGCGCCCGCTGGGCAGGGATCTTCTGGTTGAATCCGGCAAATAACTGGGGTACGATTGATGCCGGATACGACCTCTCCAAAGCTTCTAAATTAACTTTTTGGGCGCGCGGCGCAAAGGGCGGCGAGCGTATTGAAGAGTTTAAAGTGGGCGGCATTATGGGAGAGTTTTCGGATTCCGATAGCGCGATGATCAGCCCTGTGCTTTTGAATAAGGAATGGACGCAATACACGATTGATTTAAAAGGTAAGGACCTTTCATATATTATCGCGGGTTTTGCCTGGTCAGCTAATGTAGACAATAATCCGGAAGGCGCTAATTTCTACCTTGACGAAATCAAGTTTGAATGATAAAAAAGTTAGCATAATTTCAGCTACAGGTTACAAGCGGCTTTTGCTTGTAGCCTGTAGCTGTTTGTTTTTATTTAATTCCTGGGGATGTAAGCCTGATTCAGGCGTGCATATCCAGAAATTAAAGAATAACCATTATCGTTTGCTGGTTAATGGCGCCCCGTATATCGTAAAAGGAGTTTGTTATAATCCTATTCCTATCGGCAATAACCATGAGTATGATTGGTGGAGTGATCAATCTAAACCCTGGATCACTGATGGTAAATTAATGAAAGAGATGGGCATTAATACCATTCGTCTTTATCAGGCAAATGGAGATCCGGAAAAAGTTAAGCAGGTTATCCGCGATCTCTATAATTTATACGGTATTCGCACGCTTTTGGGTGATTGGTTGGGTTTTTGGGAGTATCCCTGTCCTTTTTATGGCGATAAAAACTTTCAGGATAAAGTAAGCCGGCAGGTTTTAGAGATGGTGCGTCTTTATAAAGATGAACCAGGCATATTGGGGTGGATTTTAGGCAATGAAAATAATTATTCCTGCCTGGGGCATGTAAACCCCTGGAGCAGCCCGGAAGTAGACCTGGAGCCGGATCCCCAAAAACAAAAAGCAATGCGCGCTAAGATTTATTATTCTTTTGTCAACGATATATCCAAAGAAATACACAAATTAGACACAAATCATCCCGTGGGTTTAGGTAACGGAGAACTGGTGGGGCTGGAGTTTGCCAATAAATTTTGTCCGGACGTTGATTTTGTGGCCTGTATTATTTATCGCGGAAAAACTTTCGGCAGTCTTTTCAAATCTTTAAGAATGACGTTTGATAAACCGGTGCTTCTGGCGGAATTCGGCGCGGATAGTTATGACGCTTATCTTAAAAAAGAGAACCAGGATATGCAGGCTTTCTTCCTGCAGACACAATGGAATCAGATTTATGAAAATTTAGCCAATAATAAAGAGGGGGCTGGAAATTGTATTGGCGGGACAGTTTTTGAATGGGTGGATGAATGGTGGAAGCATAATTCGGATAATCCGGATGGTTGGAAAATTCATGATACTCTGAACGGCTGGAGTAATGGCAGTTATTATTTTGATATCCGCGCCGCGGAAAACAAAAATATGGATGAGGAGTGGTTCGGTATTGTCGCCTTAAGCGAAGAACTTGTTGACGGGTTAAATAAGCGCGTTCCGCGCAAAGCTTATTATGTGATAAAAGAATTCTGGAAGAATCCGGATTTAAAGAAACCAGTAAAGAAAAATAGAAAATAGCCGCTTAAGATATATTGGAAACAGTTTGGACCCTGTTTCCGCTTCGGCTTGGAAACAGGGTCCAATGAGAATTCAAAGGAGGGTAGTTATGTTAGTCAGATTAAGATTATTCCTGCTGCTTGTTATTTCATTTTTAGTTTATACTTCTGTTCTGGCGCAGGATCCAAATCCCGCACCTGAAGTGACTTCTCTAAAAACGCAGCTTTCCGGAGATACCGCTGCTTTGGGTTGCCAGGCCTGTGAAGCATTAAAGAAAGATTATTATAAAGACAATCGTTACAATGAATTTTTTGATTTTTTGAATACTTATAAAAATGATGATAGAAATTTGAATGTCTGCCTGGATTATTATAAAGCCCTTACGCGTTTTGATCAGCTTAAATATTTGGAAGAAAAACAATCCTGGGACGAGTATTTTGCCCAGGGCAATACCTATCGGGACCAGATTACAGAGTCAGCTAAGAACGCGGTAACAGGTTCAGCCTGCGGCGAAGCAATTCAGTTGAAAGGTTTGTTGCTTTTATGGCAGTTTCATCATAATCAACAGGATGCTTTCAGCGAGACGTCCCTGGAGGAATTGTCCAAAGCTTTGAAAGATTGCGGTTCGGCAGTTAAAGACACACAAACAATCAGGCAAATCGCCGATCAATTAACGGCTGATGGCGAAAAAATAAACGCTAAGGTTGCTTATAAAATTTATGTTGATAAAATCGTTACTCCGGAATCCAAAGACGCCGATCTAAAAAATACCGCCCGATCATTTTATCAAGACGGAAATTTAAGTTTAGCGGAAAATATTTATGATATTTATATCGCCAGGATCACGCAATCTTTGGATAAAGAAAATCTGGTTAAAGAATTATTGGAAATAGCTTCATCTTTCGCTTATAAAGCAGGCGGCGTAAATGACCTGCTTTACGCGGAAAAAGTTTTTCAAGCTGCCGAGCAGCTTGGCGTCAAGGACGCTTTTAACCAGGAATTAATCTACTTGCGCGGCTTTAATTTAGAAAAAGCCAAGGAATATAGAGCTGCCGGTGTTTTTTATTCGCAATTAGCCCAGCAGTTTCCGAAATTTAGCCGCAATCAGGAGGTTATTTATAAACTTGGCTTAATCAATATGTATGTTACAGGCGATGCCGCCGCGGCAAAGAGTAATTTTGATCAATTGATTTCTTCTGACATATTGAGTTCGTATTTCATTTCCGCTTTTTACCAGGAGGGCCTGCTTTTACAATGGCAGGGTGACAATTTAAAAGCAAAAGAAACCTATAGCTTACTTTTAAACAAAGCAGGAGATAAATTCCCCGAAACCGTTAATCTTGCCAAACTAAGGCTTAAGGAAATCGATGAAAGTAAACCTTTGGATTATAACCTGAAAACATCACTGGACCTGTGTTTTGGTAAACAGGATAATGGTTCTTTAGGCATCTCTAAAGTAGAGTTGAGCTCTTCGGACTATATCTTAAGCAAAGGCAAGAAAGTTACCCTGTCGTCAGACAGCTATCTGCCGCAGAGTGGATGCCTGCAAGTAGAACTGCAATATCTTTGGTCAGGTAATACAGGTTCTGCCCAGCCGACAGCAAACGAAGGAAGCTTTCAGGCGTCTTATACTGACTCAGGCACAAAAGAAGTAAACCTGGTAGTTGTTTCTCCTACGGGAATTATCGGCCGTTCGTTTGATATTTTGGATGTGAATTAGAGAATTATTCATTTGTCAAAATTTCCCTTAATTCTTAAAAATACTTGACTTATGCTTTTTTTGGTAGTATAAATAAATTGAAGTTTTTTAACTTTTTTGTTTTTTAGAAAGGCTAACCGCCGCATGCATTCCTTAAACCTCCAAAAAGAGAATTTCACCGAAAAAGAAAAGCGTAATATAGAAATTATAGATATCTTGAGAAAACGCGGCCCAATTAGCCGGCCGGATATTTCACTGGCAATGGGCACCAACGCGGTTACGATTTCTAATTATGTTGATGATTTTATCAAACGTGATTTAGTTTATGAAAAAGAGTTGGATGTTTCCGAAGGCGGCCGCAGGCCAGTGCTTTTGGACCTCAACCCGCGCGCCGGTTACGCTATTGGCGTAGGCTTAAACTTGACGAATATGGTCGGCCTTTTAGTTGATTTAAAAGGCAATATCATCACCAAAACTCAAGTGAAGCGCCCGCAAGTTTCGGTAAAAGAAATCTCTGAATGCTTGCTTGAGATAGTGCGTGAAATTTTAAGAAGGTCAAAATCCCAGGCCGAGCAAATCAAGGGTATTGGCGTCGGCGTTGCCGGCTTGATCAATAAAAAAGATTTTACCATTCACTGGCCGCAGAAAATGGATCATTATTATACTTACGCTTCCGTAGACCTGCCGCTTAAAAGCATAATGGAAAAAGAATTCAATTTGCCGACGTTGATTGAAAATGACGCTACCAGCGCTTGTTTCGGCGAACATTGGCTGAACCTTGAGCAGGGTTATAAAAACGTGCTTTATATGTTTTCCGGAGTCGGTTGCGGGATTATGCTTAACGGAGAAATATACCGCGGTTCTTCCGGTTATGCCGGGGAATTATCTATTTATAATTTTAAGGAACAGGATCTTTTTAGTTGTTCCGAAGGTAATCCGTGTTTTCTTAAGCGCTGGGAAATCGATCTGGGTATTGTCGATGACCTGCGCCAGCGTCTACTTGCTGATAAAGAAAAAGCTGAAGAGTTCCAGAAGATTACTTTAGATACCATCGACCATCTGGATTTAAGAAGCGTGTTTCTCGCCGCGCGCTCAAAGAATCAAACCGCGTTAGACGTGTTAAATACCGCCGGCAGGAAGTTAGGTATTAAGATCGCTTCTTTAGTCAATTTGCTTAATCCTCAGGTGGTGGTAATCGGCGGAGGCTTTGAGGATGCCGGAGAAGAATTTATCAATAAGGTTAGAGAAACAGTTTCAGATTGGTCTTTCAGAGAAGTTACCCGCGACTTAAAAATTTGTTATTCTCAGTTACGGGAAAATGCTGTAGCGATTGGGTCGGCTAGCCTGGTGCTTGAACGGGTATTCGCCCAAATATAAGCTAAGATGGTTTTTGGCTTTATTTAAGCAAGGCCATAACAGGGGGGATTATGGATCAAAAACAAAAATTTATTATTATCGGTTTAGTAGGTTTGGTTTTATTTTGCCTTTTTCTTTTTGCGCAAGCGCAAAGCGCCAAGGAGAATATCCTAAGGGAAATGGAAGTTTTAAGAGCTGAGAATATATCTTTAAACAGCAAGGCCGCTAAACTTGAGGATGAATTAAAGTCTAATCAGAACAGGATTAGCTCGTTGCAGAGTGAATTAAGCAAACTGACTGATGAGCGTAATGATATTCAAAAGCGGTTTGACGCCGTAGAAAAAGTGCGTGAAGAGTTAGCGGAAAAACTTAATGCTAAAAACACTCAAAAACAAGAAGTTGTTTTTGCTCCTGCGCAAGAAATCGTTCCTAACAGCGATCCTTATTGGGCGCAAATTCTCAGGGCAAAAACCGAACTGGAAATGCAGTTAAGCGAAGCGCGTGATAATCTAAAGACGCTGAAAATCAATAATGAAGCTTTGCAGAGGGAAAGAAGCGTCCTGAAATTAGATATTACCAGTTTGACTAATGAAAAGCAGGATTTATTGCGCCAGTTGGATTATAATCAGAAACTTCTGGATAGTATGGCTCAGGAAGTAGTGCGCGAACGCAATGATAAAACAAAAATCCAGGAAAATTTCAAAGCCTATAAGAGCGAGAATAATATTCTCAGCCGGCAGTTAAGAAGCTTGAATAACCGTAAATCTATTCTTGATCGCAGGGTGCAGGAACTTCAGGATAATAAAAATTCTCTGGATAGAAAATTAACGGAAATGGAAACCATGCTCTCAGACAGGGTTTCGCAGATTGATTCGCTTAAGAGCCAGGTAGAATCAACACGGCCCGGCAAACCCGCGGCTTTGAACAGCAAAGAGAGAGAATCCGTAGAGCTTCCGGCGATTGTCGTGCGTTCGGCTACGACAACCAATAAGAAAGCCAAAACCGGCGATAGCGCGTATTTAGGCAAAATCCTGGCGGTAAACAAAGAAAGCAGATTCGTGGTTATTGACGCCGGCATTAACATTGGTTTAAGGACAGGCGATAGTTTTAATGTTTATCGCGACGGGCAATCCATCGGGTCAATTGCGGTGATTCAGGCAAGGAACGATATTTCCGCCTGCGATATTAGAAAAGAAATTAAACCCTTTAAAATTAACGATACTGTTAAATAGGTTTCTAAATATTCATGACGCGTACCAAAATCCCCTCCAAAACTATATCCATTGAAGATGTTGCCCGCGAAAGTGGTGTATCAATTACCACAGTTTCGCGCGTGATCAATAAAGTGGGCACGGTCAAAGAGAAAAACCGCTCGAAAGTAATGCGCGTAGTCAAAGAGCTTAATTTTCAGCCTTCAATATTTGCTCAACGCCTGGCTACGGGCAAAACTAACGTGGTCGCTTTGGTTATCCCGCGCTACGAGGGTGTTTTTTATTCTTTCTACGGTTTAGAGGTTATCCGCGGCGTAGGCACGCTTTGTGAAGCCTTAAAACTTGACCTGCTTTTGCATTTAACGGATCAACGCACCCCGCTTAATCTTAGGGGCGTGGGCGGGATAATTTTTTCGGATATTATCGGTAACCGTCCGCAATTGGTGGATGCTTTAGGCAAAGGCATACCTTGCGTGGTGATTAATTATTATCTTGATGACCTGGATGTTTCCTGTATTGCCGTGGATAATGCCGGAGGCGCTGAAAGCGCCGTGGATTATTTAATCGGCCTGGGGCATAAACGCATCGCTCATATTACCGGCGATGTTACAACGCAGGCGGCGGCAAAACGCCTGGAAGGTTATAAGAGAGCGTTAGAAAAAAACAATATTAAGGTTAATGAAGAGTATATTCTTTACACTGATTATTCCCGCGGCCAGGCAAGGGGTGCCGCGGAAAAATTAATTAAAATGCTCCAACCGGTAACAGCGGTTTTTGTGGCATCTGACTCCATGGCTTTGGAAGTTATGGCGGTTGCCCGCGAAATGGGAAAGAATATTCCCCGCGATCTTTCGATTATCGGTTTTGACGATAACCCTTCCGGGCTTTACGGGCCGGTAGCGTTATCCACGGTGCGCCAGCCATTGATTAAAATGGCTGAAGAAAGTGTTAAAGAACTTAATCGCCTGATGGGTAGCAAGAACAGCGCCGCGAAAAAAATCTTACTACCGGCTGAATTAGTGATCAGGGAGTCTTGTTGCAGCCTAAAAACGCCTTAACCTCCTTGATACTACTTGTTGTATATTACAAGATAAATTTACACTATATCTTGTAATTTTTTTTGTTGACAAGCAATAACGGGTTTGTTATACTTGGCTTTAGTTATTTAAAGTATTAATCCTTCCACAACTTTTTTTTAGAGGTGAACGAATGGAATTAAAGTTATCTCCCAACGCGGTGAAAGTTTTAGAACGCCGGTATCTCAGGAAAGACGAACAGGGCAAGACTATTGAAACTCCGGAGCAAATGTTTACGCGCGTGGCTAAAGCGATTGCTTCGGCCGACAGCATCTATAACAAAAGCGAAGCAGAAGTCAAACAATTGCAGGATGATTTTTTTAAGATTATGGCTAATCTTGAATTTTTACCGAATTCACCATGCTTGATGAATGCCGGTAAAGAATTAGGCCAGCTTTCCGCATGTTTTACCCTGCCGATTAATGATTCCATGGAATCAATTTTTGAGACTTTAAAAGTGACAAGCTTGATTCATAAATCCGGCGGCGGAACAGGATTCAATTTTTCCCGTCTCAGGCCAAAGAACGCGGTAGTCAAAACTACCGGCGGCGTAGCAAGCGGCCCGATTTCTTTTATGCGTGTTTATGACGCGGCAACCGAAGCAGTCAAGCAAGGCGGCACGCGCCGCGGCGCGAATATGGGTATTTTGCGCGTTGACCATCCGGATATTATGGAGTTTATTACCTGTAAAGAAAATAATAACCACATCACCAATTTTAATATTTCCGTGGCAATCACCAACGAGTTTATGCAAGCTTTAAGCAAAGGCGAAGCTTATGATTTGATCGACCCGCATACGCATAAACCCGTGCAAAAGATCAGCAGTAGAGAAGTATTCGAGTTGATCGTCAAGCAAGCGCATAAAAACGGAGAACCTGGTATTATTTTTATTGATAAGATCAATCAGCATAATCCTACTCCTCAATTAGGTTTGATCGAAAGCACTAATCCTTGCGGCGAACAGCCGTTATTGCCTTATGAAAGCTGCGACCTGGGTTCGATAAATTTAGACCAGATGATCAAAAAAACTTCCGGCCGCGTCGAAATTGACTGGGATAAATTGAAAACAGTTACCCGGCTGGCAGTGCATTTCTTGGATAACTTGATTGATGTGAACAAGTTTCCTCTGCCGGAGATCGAGAAAGCCACGAAAGCTACGCGTAAAATAGGTTTAGGGGTGATGGGTTGGGCGAGCCTGTTGTTGCGTTTGAATATTCCTTATAATAGCGAAGAAGCGGTAGCTTTAGCGGAAAAAGTAATGTCATTTATTTTAAAAGAAGCGGATAAAAAATCCCTGGAATTAGGCAAAGATAAAGGCGTATTTCCGGCATTTAAGGGAAGTATCTACGACAAGAAAGACGCTTCCACCAGGATGCGTAATGCCACGCTCACTACGATCGCACCTACCGGCACGATCAGTATCATCGCCGGGCCGTGTTCTTCCGGCGTTGAGCCGCTATTCGCGATTTCTTATTACCGCAATGTTATGGATAATGATAAGTTGATAGAGGTTGAACCGTTATTTGAGCAGGTTGCCAAAGAACGGGGTTTTTATAGCCGCCAGCTGATGGAGAAAATTGCCGAACATTCCTCGCTAAAAGATATTAGCGAGATCCCTGAGGATGTGCGCCGCGTGTTTGTTACCGCGCATGATATTGCTCCGGAATGGCACGTGCGTATGCAGGCGGCATTCCAGAAATACGTGCATAACGCGACATCAAAGACCGTTAATTTCTCTCATGATGCTACTATTGATGATGTGCGTAAGTCTTATTTGCTTGCTTTTGAGCTGGATTGCAAAGGTATAACTATTTACCGCGATAACAGCCGCGAGGAACAGGTGCTTAATGTCGGTAAGCCTAAAGAAAAAGAGCAGCCGCAAACCGTCTATGAATCAAAAAGAGAAATTGCTCCCCGCCCGCGTCCGGAAGTAATTATCGGCACGACTACAAAAGTTTCCACGGGTTGCGGTAATCTCTATGTGACGATTAACGTCGATGAAGACGGAATGCCTTTTGAGTTGTTTACCCAGATGGGTAAGGCCGGCGGTTGCGCCGCCAGCCAGCTTGAGGCAACCGGCCGTTTAGTTTCTTTGGCGTTTCGCGCCGGCGTTGAAGTAAAATCTATTATCGCGCAATTGCGTAATATCCGTTGTCCGTCTCCTTCCTGGGAAAAGGGCCAGAGGATATTTTCTTGCGCTGATGCCATTGCCCGCGTAATTGAGCGCAGGCTGGTAAATGTTCAGGTAGAAAAACCGGTTGCCCAAACCGTTGATTTGCCGATGAAGCATTCCCATGATGACAGTTTGACTGTCCTGGATGCTAACGAACAAGTTAACATTGTCGGTGTTTGCCCTGATTGCGGGGGCGCTTTGCGCCACGAAGAAGGCTGCGTGAAGTGCCAGGCTTGCGGCTATTCTAAGTGTTAATGCCAAAAAAAATATTATATGTTGTTTTAGATGGCTTAAGCGATCTACCTTTAAAAGAATTAAATAATAAAACCCCCCTTGAAGCAGCTTACACGCCGCATATGGACAAGCTTGCCCAGTCCGGCGTAACCGGCACAGCAATTCCTTATTTAGAAAATACCGCCCCGGAATCAGACGTGGCGGTATTTGCTCTTTTAGGCTATGATCCAGAGAAATATTATTGCGGCAGGGGGCCTTTGGAATCATTTGCCGCCGGCCTGAATTTTGAAAAAGGCAACCTTGCTTTAAGGGTTAATTTCGCCACGCTGGATAACGATGGCCTGAAAATAGTTGACCGCAGGGCAGGCAGGTCGCTATCCAACGAAGAAGCGCAAGCACTTTCTAATGAGATAAATTCCAAAATAACTTTATCTAATGCTCTTTTTGAATTCAAGGCGACTGTAGGTTATCGCGGGGTTTTGGTAATTCGCGGTATCCGTTCCGGTTTGTCTGGTTATATCACTAACACTGACCCGGCATATGAAAGAAAAGGTTTATTTAGCGTGCCTAAGCCGGAGTTTTCCGATCAACTGTTAGATGCGTCGGTTCAATCCGGTTATGAAAGTTCCGCCGAAGCTGTAGAGACTGCCAGTTTAGTAAATGAGTTTGCTCTAAAAGCGCGGCAGGTTTTAAAAGATTCACCGATTAATAAGAAGCGCCAAGCCGCGGGGAAATTACCGGCGAATTTACTGCTTTTTAGGGATGCCGGAGACCACTTGCCTGATTTTGTTAAGTTTTCTTCGCTTTATAATCTTAACTTCGGTTGTTTTGTGGAAATGCCGGTTGACCGGGGTATTGCTTTATTAACGGGCATGGATATCGTGGATGTGCCGCGTTCTACCGGCCATTTAGACGTGGATTATCCTGTTTGGGCGAAAATCGCCTTGGACGCTTTGCAAAAACATGACGGTATCTACGTGCATATTAAAAGCCCGGATGAGCCCGGCCATGACGGTGATTGCAAAAAAAAGAAACAAATTATTGAAGCGATTGATAAATATTTTTTTCCCGCTCTTGTGGCAAAATTAGATATGAAAAATACGATTTTTGCTTTAACGGCTGATCATTCCACATCCTGTCAGCAAAAAGCGCATATTGCTAATTGCGTGCCTTTGTTGATTTGCGGCCAAAGCCTTAAACCTGATGGCACGATGAGTTTTTCCGAGAAAACTGCCGCTTTAGGTTCCTTGGGCAAAATTAAAAGCCAGGAGATTATGCCGCTGATCGTTAAGCTCGCCCAGAAATAATCCTATGAATAAGTATGATTTTTTAGTTATTGGCGCCGGGCATGCCGGTATTGAAGCGGCATTCGCGGCCAGCAATATGGGTTGTAAAACTCTGATGCTTGTTTTGGACGCTAAATCCGTCGGCCGGTTAAGCTGCAACCCGGCAATCGGCGGCGTGGGCAAAGGCCAGTTAGTCAAAGAAATTGACGCTTTAGGCGGACAGATGGCGGTTGCGGCTGACGCAAGCGGCATCCAATTCAGGACGCTGAACGCCTCGCGCGGCCAGGCTGTGCAATCAAGCCGCGCGCAGGTGGATATGGACGCCTACAGCCTTTATATGCAGAGGCTGGTTAAGAAACAAAAGAATCTTTGGTTAAAAGAAGCGCAGGTTAAAAAACTGATTGTTAATGACGCTGCCGTTTGTGGGGTAGTTACGGATAAAGAAACAATTTTTGCCGAGAGCGTTGCTGTCTGCGCCGGGACATTTCTTAACGGGTTAATTCATCTGGGTTTAAAGCATCACTCCGGCGGGCGCGTCAATGAAATAGCCAGTTGCGCTTTAGCCGAGGACCTTAAATCTTTGGGCCTGAATCTTTTCCGCTTTAAAACAGGCACCTGCCCGCGCTTAGATAAGCAAACAATAGATTTTTCAAAATTGATCATTCAACACGGCGACTGCCCGGCGCGGCCATTTTCTTTTGCCACGCGTTCAATTAAACGTAAACAGGTTCCCTGCTATATTACATATACAAACGAGCTTACGCATAAGATTATCCGCGATAACTTAAAATATTCTCCGCTTTATTCCGGGATCATCACTTCCACGGGAGTGCGTTATTGCCCGTCAATTGAAGATAAGGTAGTTAAGTTTTCCGAAAAAAACCGCCACCAGGTATTTTTGGAGCCGCAAGGTTTGAAAACAAACGCGATTTATCCTAACGGATTATCTACCAGCCTGCCGGAAGAAATTCAGCTTAAACTTTTGCATTCTATCCCGGGTTTAGAAGAGGCTTGCGTGATACGCTTCGGTTATGGTATTGAACATACGGTGGTTGATTCCACGCAGCTGTTTCCGACGCTGGAATCAAAATTAATTAAAGGGTTATTTTTCGCGGGGCAAGTTAATGGCACAACCGGTTATGAAGAAGCCGCGGCCCAAGGCATTGTCGCCGGCATTAATGCCGCTTTAAAAATACGCAAGGAAAAATCTTTTATCTTAGAAAGAGCTGACGGTTATATCGGAGTGTTGATCGATGACCTGACTACCAAAGGGACGAATGAACCGTATCGGATGTTTACTTCGCGGGTGGAATACCGGCTCCTGCTGCGCGAAGATAACGCTGATCTGCGTTTAAGTAAAAAAGGTTTTCAACTCGGCCTGATCAATAAGAATGTTTACCGGAAAGTTTTGGCTAAAGCTGAGGCGATTCAAAAAGGGATACATTACCTGCGTAAAACGCGCGTGAAATCCATCGGGCACTTTAACGAGAAATTAAAAAAACAAAATCTGCAGGAGCTTAAGAAGTCAGTTACCCTGGAAGAATTGTTAAAACGCCCGCCTGTGAAATTAGCTGATTTAAAAGCTTTGAATCTTTTGCCTAAAGGCATTGCTGAATCCGCTTGGCAGCAGGTGGAAATTGAGATAAAATATGCCGGCTTTATTCAAAGGCAGCTTAAGGATGTGGAACGTTTTAAACACTTGGAAAAGATCAAACTGCCGCTTGATTTTGATTATCGCAATTTATCCGGGATCTCCCGTGAAATAAAGGAGAAGTTGGCTAAATTCAAACCGCTTAATTTGGGCCAGGCATCGCGCATATCCGGGGTAACGCCCGCGGCTGTCAGCCTGTTGATGGTCTATATCGGCCGCTTAAAGAGAACAAATGGATAAAAATAAAAACTATTCTACTTTAAAGAAAGTCTGCCAAACTGAAGGGATTGATTTGTTTGGTGTCGCCGATATCAGCGGAATAAAAAGCGGGTTTAAGATCGCCGCTAAAACCCTGCAGGATCTGGATTACGCGGTTTGTTTAGGCTCAAGGCTTTCTGCGGCAGTGCTTTCTGAGATTGAGACAGTCCCCACGAAATTATATTTTCATCATTATAAAATAGTAAACTCTTTTCTTGATCAAGTGGCATTAAAGTTATCTAATCTAATTCAGAGAAAAGGGTTTTCCGCTTTAGCAATCCCAGCCACGCAGATTATTGATTGGGAGAAGAATACCGCGCATCTTTCGCACCGGCAATTAGGGGTTTTAGCCGGTTTAGGCTGGATAGGCAGGAATAACCTTTTGGTAAATCAAAAACTGGGCAGCCAGTTCCGCCTAGTTTCTATATTGACGAGTATGCCGCTAAAAACAGATAAACCGGTAAAAAATGACTGTAATCAATGCCGGCTTTGTGTTAAAATATGCCCTTCTGGGGCAATCCAAGAAACCCCCGCGGATTTTGACCAGATCAAATGTTTTGAAAAACTGAAAAGCTTTCAGGCGCAACGCCAAGTTGAACAATTTGTTTGCGGCGTCTGTGTCAACGTATGTAAGGGAAAATAAATGGAAGTTTCAATTTTAGTAGGCTTGGTTTTGCTTATGGGCGGCGCAGTCGGCTGGTCTATCGGCGCTAATGACGCGGCTAATTCCTTGGGCACGGCAGTAGGCTCTAAAGTCCTGAATTTGCGCCAGGCGATTATTTTAATTGTTGTTTTTGGCTTTCTTGGCGCGTTTTTACAGGGCGGCCATGTTACTAAAACTATCGGCAACGGTATTGTTTCGTTAAGTCAATTGAATAAAAACCTTGCGTTGTATGTAGCGCTGGTTTCTTCATTTGCCGCTTGCGCCTGGGTGATCCTGGCTACTTATTGGAAGATGCCTATTTCCACAAGCCATTCGATTGTCGGCGCGGTTGCCGGAGCCGGCCTGGCAGTGCATGCTTCTATAAAATGGATAATGATCCGCGATATTTTTATCTGTTGGATCTTTACTCCACTGGGTGCGGCAGTATTAGGTTATTTGTTTTTTCGGCTTTTACAGAATTCTTTATATAGGATTATTCCGCGCAGGTATCTAAAGCCGGTGATTACCTGGCTGATCATATTAAGCGGCTGTTATGTCGCTTTTACCTGGGGAGCCAATGATGTGGCTAACGCTGTGGGAGTAATCTCAGGCTGCGGCGTGTTGAGTGTTAACGCGAGTATTATTTTTGGCGGTTTAGCGATCGTCGTGGGAATTACCACCTGGGGTTATAAAGTTATTGAGACTGTCGGCACGGAAATCACCCGGCTTATGCCGATTATGGCGCTTTCCGCGCAGCTAGCCAGCGCGGTAAACGTGCATATTTATACTTTGTTTGGCATACCGGTTTCAACAAGCCATTCTATCGTCGGAGCGATTGTCGGAGTAGGCCTTGTGCGCGGGATCAGGGTTTTAAATTTTCGTATTATGAAGGAGATGATCCTTTGTTGGTTGGCCACGCCGTTTATTTCCGGGTTAATAAGCTTTATTACTTTAAATATAATTAAGCTGTTTATAAAAATTTAACAAGGGGGTAGTGATGAGAGAAACAAGAAATATCCTGGGTTGGTTAGGTTTAGCCGAAGAGCAGTCCATATTGCAGGACGCTAAGAAACACGTAGAGGAGATTTATAAGACAGTTACTTTTTTTGCCGAGGGGGTAAAGTTTTTTATTCAGGGAGACCTGGAAGCCAAAACCCAGGCAATTGAGAAGGTCAGGCAGAGCGAACATCAGGCGGATATCCTGCGTTCTAAAATGGTTGAGCAGCTTTCTGAGGGGATGCTGCTTCCTCCGGATAGAGAAGACCTGATGCATTTTGTAAAGACTCTGGATAAAGTAGCTGACTGGACAAATGGCGCGGCCAGGCTGTTAGGTTTTATCGAGGGGCAAATTCCGGAGAGCGTGTTAAAAAATATTTCTTCCGGCACGGATTTAATCGTAACTTCTGTCTCTAAGCTTAGAGAAGCGATCGTGGCATTGACCAGAAATGAGTTGAAAAATGCCATAATCTTGAGCCAGGAGATTGACCGCTTAGAGCATGAAGCAGATGACCAGAAAAAGGCGATGATTGAAGCGGTTATCCACGCTAAACTTGAGCCGGTAAGTTTGCTTTTAACCTATCAGTTAGCCGAATATTTAGAGGGCGTAACTGATAAAATCGAAGATTGCGCTGATTTCATTAAAGTCCTGGCAATCAAGTCTAAATAAGGGTTTTTCGCTGGCCTAAACAACCTGAATATCCTTGACCCGATTACAAATTATGTTATTATAAATTTAGATATTTGTAACGGGGACAAGCCCCTCCAGCTATTTAAAAGATGAAAAATAAGATTGTTTTCTGGATTAAAAGTCAGGTTAAGTCTTCCGGAGCCAAGGGTATTGTTTTAGGGCTATCCGGTGGGATCGATTCTGCCGTAGTCGCCGCTTTATGCAAGGAAGCAGTAGGCAAAAACAAGCTGCTTGTGCTTTTTATGCCTTGTAAGAGCAATCCGCAGGATTTAGAAGACGCCCGGCTTGTAGCAAAAAAACTTAAGCTTAAGTCAAAATTAGTTGATTTATCCGGTATTCATCGTTGTTTTTTAAAGACTTTGCCGGAAGCTAATGCTTTAGCTAAAAGTAACCTGAAGCCGCGCTTGCGTATGAGCACGCTTTATTATTTTGCCAATAAATTGAATTATCTGGTTTGCGGCACAGGCAATAAATCCGAACTGATGGTCGGGTATTTTACTAAATTTGGTGACGGCGGGGTGGATATCCTGCCGATCGCGGATCTATTTAAACGCCAGGTGCGTAAATTAGCGCTTGAGCTAAAAATACCGCAAAGCGTGATTACCAAGCCTCCTACTGCCGGGCTTTGGCAGGGCCAAACTGACGAAGGGGAGATGGGCATAACTTATGATCAACTGGACGATATTTTAGATAGATTTTGCCATAAAAAGAAGCAGATCTCCGATAGCGCCAAGGTTAATAAGGTCAAAAAAATGTATGCCAATTCAGAGCATAAAAGAAAAGGCGCAGGGATTTGCTATATTCATTAACAGGGGGAAGAAAATGGATGAAATATTAGAGATTTTAGAGAAAGACGGCCGCGCAAGCATTGAGGATATCGCGAAAATGATCCGTAAAAAACCTGATGAAGTGAAGAAATCGATCAGGAAATTTGAAAAAGATGGGGCGATTTTAAAATATAAAGCGGTAATCAATAAAGAACTGGTTAAGGATACTGATTCTGAAGTAAGGGCTCTAATTGAGGTGAATATTGTGCCTCAGAAAGATTTAGGGTTTGATAAAATTGCCGAAAGAATCTATTCTTTTCCCGAGGTATCCAGCTGCTATTTGATCAGTGGAACGTATGATTTATTGGTAATCATCGAAGGTAAAAATATACATACGGTTTCTAATTTTGTGGCGGAGAAGCTTTCCTGTCTGGAGAATGTGCGCGGCACTGCCACGCATTTTTTGCTCAAAAAGTATAAAGAGGACGGAGTAATTTTAAAACACAAAGTGCAGAATCAGAGAGAGAATATATCGTATTAGAGTAGTATGTAGTAGGTAGTATATAGTATGTAGGGAAAGCTGAAAAGCTAATTTACCAATTGCCAGTTACTAATTACATATTTCTGCTTCTATCTGACAGCTGATTGCTGAAAGCTGAGAGCTGAGAGTTACACAGGATAAAAAAATGGAACTATCGAAAGTCGTGGAAAAAATGCAACCATCCGGGATCCGGGCATTCTTTGATTTGGTGCTCGGGATGAAGGATGTGATATCTTTAGGCGTAGGCGAACCGGATTTTGTCACTCCCTGGCAGATCCGCGAGGCAGGGATCTATTCACTGGAACAAGGTTTTACCAGCTATACCTCAAATAAAGGGCTGTATAAATTACGTTTGGGGATCCATCGTTATTTAAAAAATAAATATGGTTTGGATTATTGCCCGGATGAAGAGATATTAGTTACTGTGGGAGTAAGTGAAGGTTTGGATCTGGTATTGCGCGCGATCATTAATCCCGGGGATAAAGTATTGATTCCTATACCGGGTTATGTTTCATACGGCCCGGTTACAGAATTAGCCGGAGGAACCCCTGTTTATGTTGATACATCAAAAAACGGTTTTAAAATCACCCCGGGACTTTTAAAAAAATACATTGATAAGAAAGTTAAAGCAATCGTATTCAACTATCCTGCTAATCCTACGGGTATTTCTTACCGGCGCAAAGAGCTTGAGCAGATTAACAGGTTTTTGCTGAAACATAAAATACTTTGTATCAGCGATGAGATCTACGACGACCTAACGTATGATTTTAAGCACATTGCTTTTCCAACTTTACCGTTAGCAAAGAAGAATACGGTTTATTTTAATGGTTTTTCCAAGTCATACGCGATGACCGGCTGGCGCGTAGGTTATGCTTGCGGCCCGAAAGAAATCATCGCAGCAATGACGAAAATTCATCAATATACGATTATGTGCGTGCCGATTACCAGTCAGATGGCTGCCGCGGAAGCTTTGGTCAACAGTAAACATTCGGTTGACCAAATGAAGCGCGAATATAACCGCAGAAGGCTGTTTATCTTCTCAGAGCTTAATGCTTTAGGGTTAAAATGTTCGCGTCCCGAGGGGGCTTTCTATATGTTCCCTTGCATTAGATCCACAGGCCTGTCTTCGATGGATTTTTCGCGTAAATTATTAGAAGAACAAAAAGTAGCAGTTGTTCCAGGCACAGCTTTTGGCGCGCCTGCTGAAGGCTATATCAGGATTTCTTACGCCTCCAGTTTAGATAATCTAAAAGAAGCCTTAGTCAGGATGAAAAGGTTTTTGGAAAAGAGAAGAAGTGGCCGTTAAGAAAAAAGATAATTTCCAGGTTTATATAAAACAGATTGAAGCGATCTCTAAAGTCGCTAATCTGATTACTTCCGGGTTGTATCTGGAGGAGTTATTGCGCCTGGTGGTGCAGGTTACCGCCGAGGTAATGAACTCTAAAATTTCTTCTTTAATGTTACTTGACCCTGATAAGAAAGAACTGATGGTGAAAGCTACCCAGTCAATATCCGAAGCCTACAATAAAAAACCGAATATACCGTTAGGTGAGGGGATCGCCGGTGTAGTTGCCAAAGAGAATAAACCAATCTGCGTCTTGGATGTTAAGCAAGACAGCCGGTATCTGAACCAGGATCTGGCTAAAAAAGAAGGGTTATGTTCTTTAGCCTGCGTTCCGCTGGCAGTAAAAGGCAGGATTATCGGGGTGCTCAATTGTTATACTTCCAAGAAGCATAAATTTTCTAAAAATGAATTAGATCTTTTAGCGGCGCTGGCTAATCAGGCGGCGCTGGCTATTGAGAACGCGGAGTTAGATTTACGCGCTCGTTCCGCCGAAGAGGCGCTGACTACGCGTAAACTGGTTGAGCGGGCAAAAGATATTCTTTCGCAGGACGCCAATATCATACCTTCGGAAGCATACCGTTTGATCCAGAAACAAAGTATGAATATGCGTAAAACTATGCGCGAGGTAGCCGAAGCGATTATCCTGGCAAAAGATATTAAGGCCAGGAAAGATTAACCCGATTATTTTTATAATAGATAAAGGGGGATGAAGATGAGCATAAGGCAAAAAGTCCTGTTTAAGATTAAAAGTGTCGAGTTTGATAAAGTAAACGCGCCCAAAAAAGTTTCCACTTATTTTGGCGAAAATACTTTTAGCATGACTGCGATGCGCAAGCATATATCGAAAACAACTTTTGACGCTTTTAAGCTCTGGATGTCTGAAGGCAAGACAATTAGCTTATCCCAGGCTAATGAAATCGCCAATGCCATGAAGAACTGGGCAATCTCAAAGGGCGCTACTTATTATACGCACTGGTTCCAGCCGATGACCGGCCTTACTGCTGAAAAGCACGACAGTTTTATTTCTTTCACAGGCCCGGGCAAAGTAATCGAAAAGTTCTCCGGCAATAAGCTAATCCAGGGCGAGCCTGATGCTTCAAGTTTTCCTTCTGGCGGGATCCGCGCGACATTCGAAGCCCGTGGTTATACTGCCTGGGACCCTTCCAGCCCGGCTTTCATTATTGAAAGCGCCTTGGGAAAAACTCTCTGTATTCCTACGATCTTTGTCTCTTATAATGGAGAAGCCCTGGATAAGAAACTTCCGCTGATACGTTCCGAAGAAGCGTTAAATAAAGCCGCCTTGAACTTAGTTAAACTATTCGGCCATAAAAATGTCAAAAAAGTCTTCTCAACATGCGGCCCGGAACAGGAATATTTTCTCATTGACCGCAACTATTATAACCTGCGCCAGGATCTGATTATGACAGGACGCACCTTAGTTGGTGCCCCAAGCCCCAAGGGCCAGCAGCTGGAAGACCAGTATTTTGGCACGATCAAGGAACGCGTGGTTAATTTTATGTTTGAGGTTGCCCAGGAAGCTTACAAGTTAGGTATTCCTGTGATGACCCGCCACAATGAAGTTGCTCCGCATCAGTATGAATTCGCTCCGATCTTTGAGGAATCTAACCTCGCGGCAGACCATAACCAACTGTTAATGGATCTAATGAAAAAGGTGGCTCTGCGCCATAATTTAGTCTGCCTTCTTCATGAAAAACCATTTGCCGGCATAAACGGCAGTGGTAAACACCTTAATTGGTCGTTAGCAGATGATCAAGGCAACAATCTGCTTAATCCTGGCCAAACACCCGAGGATAACCTGCAGTTCTTAACTGTGTTAGCCGCGGTATTAAGAGCAGTTTATCTGCATGCAGACTTGTTACGAGCTTCTGTAGCTTTAGCCGGTAACGAACATCGCCTGGGTGCTAACGAAGCGCCGCCTGCGATCATTAGTGTATTCTTAGGCGAGCAGTTGAACAATATCTTGGATATGATTGAAAAAGGGATTAAATCAAAAGTCTCTAAAGCCGATATTATTGATCTGGGTATCGCGCGCCTGCCGAAATTCAACAAAGATTCAACTGACCGTAACCGCACTTCGCCGTTTGCCTTTACCGGTTCAAAGTTTGAATTCCGCGCAGTCGGTTCATCGCAGAATATATCCACGCCGCTTGCGATAATTAACACGATTGTCGCTGAAAGCCTTGATTATGTTGCGCAGCAAATTAACAAGAATGTTGCTTCAGGCAAGGATTTTAATTCCACTGTCCTTAAAGTGATCAGCCAGGTAGTTAAAGAAACTAAAAATGTGCGGTTTGAAGGCAATAACTATTCAGCAGAGTGGCTTAAAGCCGCTCAAAAAAGAGGTTTGGCCAATGTCGCGGCGACCTTTAAAGCTTTGGAGGCTTTAACGAAAAGTAAAAATATCCAATTATTTGAAAAATATAAAGTTTTTTCAGGCGAAGAATTGGCTGCCAGGTATCAGATCTGGGTGCATCTTTATAATTTGACTTTGGATATTGAAGCCAATACTTTAAATGAGATGGTTAACGCTTCTGTGGTGCCCGCGGGTTATAAATATGAGAAACTTTTAGCCAACACGCTTTACCGGCTGATCAAGTTAAAAAAGGACGGCGGCTTAAAAATTGATAAAGCGGCTTTGCAGGATAAAAAGAATCATCTTAGCGACGTTATCTCCAAGATTTATTATGTCCGGCGCAATGCCCTGGAGATGATGAAACTTTTAAAACAAGCGGAGAAATTAAGCGACGAGAAACGCGCGGAAGTTTATTTTAAACAGTTGAAGCCTCTGATGGAGCATATCCGCAGGCATGTGGATGCTTTAGAGTGCGTGGTTTCCGATGATGCTTGGGATTTGCCGAAGTACCGCGAGATGCTTTTTATTAAGTAGTTAGTAAGGTAAAAGTTTACCTAAAACAATATCCACAGTAATAAAAAATCTCAGCGATCAGATTATTGATTATATCAAGGGGGCAATAATGGGTTTATGGCAGTTAATTAAAGTTGGCGGTTTCACGATGGTGATTCTTTTAGCGGCTTCGGTGTTTTCCGTGGCGATTATTTTGGAACGATTAATTTATTATCGGGCTAAATCCCGCTTGAAGCGCAAAGATTTTATGTATCAGATCCGTCAGGAGATAAACGCCGGTAATTTTAACCAAGCGTTGAAAATTTGCCAATCAGTGAAAGCGCCTTTTGTCAGCGTGGTAAACGCGGGTTTAATCGTTCGTAATAGCGGAGAGAAAGAAATTGCCAATAGCATGGATAGGCAGTTGGCGATTGAGGCTTCCAGTTTAGAGAGATTCACTGCGGTAATCGGCACGATTGGCAGTGTCGCGGTCTATATCGGTTTATTCGGCACGGTTTTAGGGATTATCCGCGCGTTTCATGATATTTCAGTCAGCGGCTCCGGCGGGATTAGCGTTGTAATTAACGGCATATCCGAAGCTCTTGCCTGCACCGCAGCTGGCCTATGCGTCGCAATACCGGCAGTTGTCGCGTATAACTTTTTTACGCACCGGATCGAGCTTTTTATCAGGGATATGGAGTTGGCTGCTTCTGAAACAGCGGACCTTTTAAGTGGTCTAAAAAATGATCGGTAAAAATCGCGTTAAACAAAAGTTAGTCGCTGAAATAAATATCACGCCTTTTACGGATGTGATCCTGGTGCTCTTGATTATTTTTATGATCACTACGCCGCTGATTTTGCAGTCTAACATCAGAGTGAATCTGCCCAGCGCGACAAGCGCTGAAAGCGCTAATCAATCTTCGCAGGCCAGCATTACGGTTACTAATGAAGGGTTGGTTTATTTAGATGATCAGATAGTTTCCCGTAAAACTTTGAAACCTAAACTGCAAAGTATGTTTAAAGCCAATCCGGAGCTGGAAGTTGTTTTGTTCTCTGACCGGATGGTCAGGTTCAAGGATATCGTTGGCTTGTTGGATATTTTCAATGAATTAGGCATTCGGCATATGAACATCGCCGCCCGCACTGAGTAGACAGTCTACGTAAGTCATTGTGGTTGTTGATGTTAGGAAAGAAATATTTATTAAGAGATAATTGTATTTCTTTTGTAAGTCATTTGATTGCAGATATTTACATAGACTGTCTACTGATGTTTATGAGGAAAGAAGAGTTATATAAGACGATAAAAGTGGTGGGAATGGTTTCTTACATTCCTTTGATCCTGGCAGCTTGTCCGCTGGCGGGTTTTTTTGCCGGGGAGTATTTGCAAAAGAAATTTTCTCTGCCGGGTTATACGGTAATTGCCTTTGTGCTGATTTCTTTTATTGCCGGGATGCTGGAAACAATCAAGACAATAAAGAAAGTAAATAGAATAGTTTTAAAATGATTCCGGAGGTTTTATTAAATGGGCGCTCATGCAGAAGGTGGAGCAAGCCTTGCGAATATTTTAGCTGTATTGGCGGATAGATTTCCTGAGAATCAATTAATCGGGTTTTGCTACCGTTGGGAAAATATTACTTATTCCTTGGGAATAGTTTTGCTAATATTTATTTTAGTTTTTTTTACCTTTCGTAAAAAAGCGCTGGTTCCCGGCCGCCTGCAAAATGCCTCCGAACTCCTGGTTTCAGGCCTTGATGATTTTGTCTGCGGTATAATCGGGCCAAAGGGAAGACAATTTACTCCTTTTGTAGGAACGTTATTTATTTATATCCTTTTGATGAATATTTCAGGCTTAGTGCCGTTTTTAAAATCTTCCACGGCAAGTTTATCAACGACTTTAGGATTAGCGCTTTGTGTATTTTTTTACGTGCAGTATAATGCTCTGCGGCAGTTGGGTTTCTCCGGTTATCTTGACCATTTGGCCGGTAAACCAAGAGGGATTATTGCTGCCAGTGTAATTTTTCCGGTATTTATGTTTTTTTTACACCTGATCACGGAATTGATCCGGCCGCTTAGTTTATCTTTGCGTCTGCGCGGCAATATCTGGGGCGATGAAATGCTCATCGCGGTGCTGGCTAAATTCGGCATCATTGGATTGCCTTTATTATTATTTAATATGGCAATGTCTCTTTTGGCGGCAGTAATTCAGGCGGTAGTTTTCTGTTTATTAACGACGATTTATTTGTCGTTGGTTTTGGAGCACGAGGAAGCGGCATAGTATTATAAAAGATATAAAGTAGGTAGTATGTAGTATGTAGGGAAAAGCAAAAGCTGACAGCTGATGACTGATAGCTGAAGGCTGATAGCTGACTTAATAAACAATAACAAAAAGGGGGTATTAGCATGGATTCAAAAACAGCAATGGATTTAGGAGTAACAATAGCCTTAGGGGTAGCGGCTCTTGGCTCAGCAATTGGTTTAGGGTTTGCCGTAACTAGTGCTATGAACGCTATCGGCAGGCAGCCAGAGGCAAGCAACAAAATAATGACCAGTATGATTATTGGCTGCGCTTTTATCGAAGCAATTACCATTTATGTTCTGGTTTTTGCTTTTATGTACGCTAAATAAAATGCGAGGATAAAATGGAATTTTTAAAAATGCTTAGCGCCAGCGAAATATTCGCGCAAGCTGCCGGTTTTATTCTGCTATTTCTATTATTGAAGGCATTTTTCTGGAAAAAATTCTTAAACCTTCTGGATCAACGCGCCGCGAAAATCTCCGGAGCGTTAAAAAATATTGAAGACGCTAAGACAGAAGTTGCGCGCATAAAAACCGATTATGAATTAAAGGTCGCTGAAATAGAAAGCTATGCCCAGGGTAGGATCCGCGAGGCGGTCGTTGAAGGCCAGAAGAAAAATGAAGAGCTGCACAAAAAAGCGCTTGAACAATCGCAGGATATTATTGAAAACGCTAAAGAAAGCGTTAAGTATGAGCTTTCCAAAGTGCGCCAGGAATTGAAAGATGAGATCGTGGATATTTCTTTGAAGGCGGCTGAAACGGTAATCCGCGAAAAACTTACCGAAGAAGATGACCGCAAGATCGTGGAAGATTTTATCAAGGAGATTGAAGGAACAAAATGATCCATAATAGAATTATTGTTACCAGGTACGCGGAAGCGTTTTTAAATTACGCGCGGGCGAACTCCGGCCTGAAGCAAGCGCTATTAGATCTTGTGGAGGTAAAAAATATTATCCGCGAAAACCCTGAGTTTAAAGAGCTATTGGATAATCCGGAAATCGCCTATCTTGAAAAATGCACTTTTCTTGAAACGGTGCTGGCGGAGAGGGTTTCTCAGGATATGCGTAATCTTTTAAAACTGCTTGTGGAAAAAGAAAGATTAACTTGTTTTCTGGATATCGCCGAATATATCCGCGTCAAACACGGCCATGCCGGCCAAGTTGATGTTTTGCTGAAAACCGCGTTTCCTCTTGATCTTGACCTGATTGAAAAGATCCAGGCGGCATTAAAAAAGAAATTTTCTGAAATGGCTTTAAGGTTTTATATTGATTTAGACGGCAGCATCTTGGGCGGCGTGCAGGTGATCATCGGCAATAAAACTTTAGACGGTTCTGTGAAAAGAAGGCTTGAGGAATTAAAAGAAAAGTTAACCATAGCGGAGTTAGAATAAGATGTTTTTAAAACCTGAAGAAGTAACGAATATTATCAAAAAAGAATTAGAGAAATATAAGACCCGCCTGCGCACAGAATCTATCGGCACGGTGATTCAGGTAGGCGACGCTATCGCGCGTATTTACGGCCTTGATGACGTGATGATGGGCGAACTTGTGCAGTTTTCCGACAGCGTAATGGGCATGGTACTTAACCTTGAAGAAGATAATGTCGGTGTGGTAATTTTTGGCACGGATAATCCGGACCGGGATATTAAAGAAGGCGATATTGTAAAACGCACCGGTAAGATCGTGCAGATGCCTGTGGGAGAATCTTTGGTAGGCAGGGTGGTCAACGCTTTAGGCAAACCGATTGACGGAAAAGGCCCATTGGAAGCTAAAAAACTCCGGCCGATAGAATTTCCCGCGCCTAATGTTGTTCAGCGGCAACCTGTGAAAGAGCCTTTGCAAACCGGGATCAAAGCCATTGACGCAATGACTCCTATCGGCCGCGGCCAGCGCGAACTGATTATCGGAGACCGCCAGACAGGAAAAACCGCGATTGCTTTAGATACGATCATTAATCAAAAAGGCAAGGATGTTTATTGTATTTATTGCGCGGTTGGCCAAAAACTTTCCAGCGTAGTTGCCGTAAACGAGACATTGAAAAAATACGGGGCAATGGAATATACGACGATTGTCAGCGCTTCCAGCCGCGCCTCGGCATCTTTGCAATATCTTGCGCCTTATTCAGCATGCGCGATCGCTGAGGAATTGATGTATGCCGGAAAACACGTATTGGTTATTTATGATGACCTTTCCAAACACGCTCAGGCATATCGGCAGCTTTCTTTACTGCTACGCCGTCCGCCAGGCCGCGAAGCTTATCCGGGCGATATATTTTATTTGCATTCCAGGTTGCTGGAACGGGCGGCAAAATTAAATGACGCTTTAGGCGCCGGTTCAATTACGGCTATTCCTATTGTGGAAACGCAAGCCGGAGATATCTCCAGCTATATTCCTACAAATGTGATTTCGATTACTGACGGGCAGATTTATTTGGAAAGTGATTTATTTTATGCTGGAGTCAGGCCAGCGGTGAATGTCGGCCTTTCTGTTTCCCGTGTAGGCGGTAAAGCGCAGTGTAAAGCAATGCGCGTTGTCGCTTCGAAACTCAGGTTGGACCTTGCCCAATACAGGGAGTTAGTTACTTTTACCCAGTTTGGCACAGACCTTGATAAAACAACCCGCGCGCAGCTAACCCGCGGCGAGAGAATGGTGGAGATCCTAAAACAGGTGCAGTTTGAGCCGTTGGATATTTCCAAACAGGTTATTTCTATTTATACCGGCATCAAGGGTTATTTGGATGACCTGCCGATAAACGTAATTAAAAAGTTTGAAACTGAACTTTTAAAATTTGCGCAAAAAAATTATTCGGCTGTTTACGAAGAAATATTAACAGAAGGCACTTTAAGCGATAAATTACAGTTGGCGTTAGATAATTTAATTATCGAATTTAAAAAAAGTTTTACAGTCGGGCCTTAAATTATGGCGCAGTCAATAAAGCAGATCAAGAATCGTATTCGCAGCGTGGAAAGCACCAAAAAGGTGACCGGTGCAATGCAGATGGTTTCAGTGGCCAAACTTAGCCGTATTGATAAGCAGCTTTACGCTTTAAGGCCGTTTTCCAAGAGATTGATCAAATTACTGAATAATCTTGCTGCTTGCCCAAGCGTGGCTGTTTCGCCGTTATTAGAAAAAAGAAAGCCGACAGGCAATATCGCTCTTTGCCTGGTTACTGCAGATAACGGCCTGTGCGCTTTATATAACCAGAACATTATTCATCTTGCTGAGGAGTTCATCAGGGAAAATGCCGGCCTAAACGTGAAATTGGTTATCATCGGGCAAAAAGGTTTTAATTATTTTAAAAGCCGTAATCGTCAAATTATCAATGCTTACCTTGGGCTGAACGCGCATTACTCTGACACCAGTTGCGATAAGATTACTGAAGAGCTTTGCGGATTATTCTTAAGCCGCCAGGTGGATAAAGTTTATATCGCTTATACGCATTTTGAGAATTCTCTGGTCCAGAAGGCGGTAGTCGAGCAACTGTTATATGTCGGCACCGATTATATCAAGCCGGTGGAATATATCGCTGAGCCGGATCTGACAAGTATTTTAATGGATATGGTGCAGGGCTATTTGAAAGTAAGAATGCGTTTGATCTTGCTTGAATCGTTTACTTCGGAGCACGCGGCGCGCACCGTGGCAATGAAAGCGGCGACTGATAACGCCAAAGACCTTTTGGAAAGGTTGATCTTATCGCGCAATAAACTCCGCCAGGCAAGTATTACTCAGGAAATTTTAGAAATTAGTTCTTCAGTTGAAGCTTTGAAAGGATAATAAAATGGCAGAAGGAGAAATTATTCAGATTATTGGCCCGAGCGTGGATATCAAGTTCCCGGAGAATCAGGGGCCGCAGCTTTTTAACGCGATTAAAGTTCAGAATCAGGGAGTGGACCTGACTTTGGAAGTCGCTCAGGATATCGGTAACAATACTGTGCGTTGTATCGCTTTAGGGCCTACAGATGGGCTTGCCCGCGGTATGATTGCCCGTGATACAGCAAGCCCGATTACCGTGCCTGTCGGCAGGCAGACATTAGGCAGGATATTCAACCTTTTGGGTGAACCTATCGACGGTAAAGGTGTTTTAGCGGATCCTGGATCACGTAATCCGATTCACAGGTCAAGCCCGAATTTTGAAGAGCAGCTGCCTATTGAAACGATGTTGGAAACCGGTTTGAAAGTTTTGGACCTTTTAGCGCCTATTCCTAAAGGCGGTAAAGTAGGTTTATTCGGCGGCGCAGGCGTGGGCAAAACCGTGATTGTAATGGAGCTTATCCGCACGATTGCCACAGAACACGGAGGCGTCTCTGTTTTTGCCGGTATTGGAGAGCGTACTCGCGAAGGAAATGAATTATGGCTGGAATTAAATGAATCCGGCGTGATCAAGAATAGCGCTTTGGTTTTCGGCCAGATGAATGAACCGCCGGGCGCGCGTTTACGCATCGGATTATCCGCTTTAACTATGGCGGAGTATTTCCGCGACCAGGAAAGAAAAGACGTGCTTTTATTTATTGATAATGTTTACCGTTATATTCAGGCAGGTAGCGAGGTTTCCACGCTTTTAGGCAGGATGCCTTCAGCAGTAGGTTATCAGCCGAATCTTTCCACGGAAGTCGCCCAGCTTGAAGAAAGGATCGCTTCCACGCGCAACGGTTCGATTACTTCTATCCAGGCGGTATATGTCCCGGCAGATGATTTGACCGATCCTGCGCCGGCGGCGATATTCGCGCATCTGGACGCGAAAATCGTGTTATCGCGGCAAATCGCGGAATTAGGTATTTATCCGGCGATTGACCCGTTGGATTCTAACTCCCGGATCATGGACCCGCGGTTGCTTGGGGAAGACCACTATAATACTGCTTTGGCTGTGCAGAAAATCCTTCAACGTTATAAGGACTTAAGGGATATCATTTCTATTTTGGGTATTGATGAGTTGTCTGATGAAGATAAGATTACCGTTCAGCGGGCGCGCAAAGTGCAAAGATTTTTTTCACAGCCTTTTTTTGTCGCGGAAAATTTTACCGGGATAAAAGGTAAATACGTAAAACTGGAAGATACGATTAAGGGCGTGAAAATGATCATTGATGGTTCATTAGACCATCTGCATGAACAGGCATTTTTTCTGGTCGGCACAATTGAAGAAGCGATCCAGAAAAATGAGCAAATCACAAAGGCTGCTTAAACCTAATTATGAATAATACTTTTCGCTTAGGTATATACGAGCCGTATAAGACAATTTTTGAGGGGGATGCTTTGATGTTAAGCGTTCCCGGGGAAGCCGGCTATCTGCAGCTGCTAAAAAATCACGCGCCGATCGTAGTAAGCTTAGGCAAAGGTAAAATTACTTTCAGGGATTATTCAGGTTTGATGCGGTCTTTTGATATCGCGGGCAAAGGTGTATTGGAATTTTTGAATAATCAAGCCACGCTTTTATTAAGCGACGAATTATAAAAATCCGGTTGGCCTGCCGTAAATTGTTCTAAGTTTTTTGCTTTTACCCATCTTATTTTTATAATAATTTTTCTTGTGAAATAAATAACAAAAAACTTGACAAATTGGCTGTGTATGATAAATTTATATTGGTTATTGTGAAAATAGTAACAATATGATTACAAATAAAAACTGCATCATCCGGCTTTCCCGGTATAAAAACGCTCTTTATAGGCTGCAGGCTTTAGGTTTCGTGAAAGTTTTTTCCGACAACCTGGCTGATTCAGTAGGCAGCACTGCTTCTCAGGTCAGAAAAGATTTCTCTCTTTTTGGCATCTCCGGAAATAAAAAAGGCGGTTATCAGATTGATATTTTGCTGGAGAAGTTAAACAGTATTCTCGGCAAAGACCAATTACAGAAAGTTATTGTTATTGGCGCCGGCCACATTGGCAGCGCTTTAATGCGTTACCGGGGTTTTGAAAAAGAGGGAATTAAAATTTTAGGGGGTTTTGATATTGACCCTGCCAAAATAAACCGCAACAGTGTGGTGCCGATCTTACCCCTGGAAGAAGTAAAAGCTTTTATCAAGGCCCAAGGCATCAAGATTGCTATTCTTGCTGTTCCCGATATCGCAGCCCAGCAGGCAGTGGAAATGATTACTGGAGCCGGGATAAAAGGCGTGCTTAATTTTGCGCCGCTTAGGCTTAAAGACGTGGAAGGTTGTATCATTAATAATGTCAACCTGGAAATTGAACTGGAAAATTTGATTTATTTTGTTAACGTTGAAGCAAAGATTAAATAACTTCGGACTAAATAAAAAAATGGTTAAAGTTGAAAATGAGATGACTAAAGAAATTGCTTTACTTGTCGCCAAATGGAAGGACAAAGAAGGCAACCTGATTATGATTTTGCATGAACTGCAAAATTATTACGGTTATGTTCCCCGTCCGGCAGCTCTTGAATTATCCCGCGCGCTTGGCACGCCTTTGGCCAGGATCTATGAAGTAATCACCTTTTATAATTTTTTTAAATTAGAACCACCGGGGAAGAATATTATTTCACTTTGCCTGGGAACAGCTTGTTACCTAAAAGGCGCCGCAATTCTATTAAATGAAATCAAAAATCTGCTTAATGTTGAAGAAGGCCATACTACCAAAGACGGGCTTTTCCAGCTGGATGTAGTGCGTTGTTTAGGCTGCTGCGGCCTGGCTCCAGTCGTAAAAATTAACGATAAAGTTTACGGTAAAGTAGAGAAAAGCCAAATTATGGGCATACTTTCCGAATATAACGAGAATAAGGCGGATCAATAAATGGCTTACACTAAAAAAGATTTAGAGAAGATTAAAAATTCTTTAGCCAGCCAGAAGAAAGATTGGATCAAAGTCGGCATGAGCACTTGCGGTATTGCCGCTGGCAGCGACAAAGTCTATCAGGCCTTTATCGAAGAAGTTAAAAAGAGAAAATTAGATATCCAGGTTAAACAATGCGGTTGCCAGGGGATGTGCTATGCCGAGCCTTGCGTGGAGGTTCATCTGCAAGGCTTACCGGATGTAATTTACGGCCATGTTGATAAAGAAGGCGTGATCAAGATATTAGATAAGCATGTTTTAAATAAAGTGATGGTCAAAGACAGTATTTATGACTTAAGGACAAAAAGGTAAGCCTGCCATGGAACAGAAATTAATTTTTATTAAAGACACGGATAATTCACAGGACAGGATCAATGATTTTTACGCGTTTTTCCTGAACGCCTTAAAAGAAAATAAATTAGACCAGGCTGCCCAGGTAGTGCGCGTGGCGGATATCGGCATTTATGATAAAGGCTTGGTGGTGAAAATATCCGGCGGGGCTAATGAAATAATCTATGCTTTTGTTCAGGAAGCCAACATCAATGATATCGTCTGCCGCAGCGTTAAAGAAGATAAAATTATTCCGGAATTATTATTTAAGGATTCGCCTAAACAGTTAAGGATCGTCCTGCGCAATTGCGGCCAGATCGACCCGGAAAATATCGATGAGTATATTGCTTGCGACGGTTACCAGGCGCTGGAAAAAGTAGTAAACCAGCTTACTCCCGAGCAGGTAATTGAAGAATTAAAGAAAAGCGGTTTAAGGGGCAGAGGTGGAGCGGGGTTTCCCACTTGGTTAAAATGGAATTTAACGCGCCAGGCAAAAGATATTCAAAAATATGTTATCTGTAACGCTGATGAGGGTGACCCGGGCGCTTATATGGATCGCGGTGTTTTAGAAGGCGACCCGCACTCTGTGATTGAGGGTTTAGCTATTGCCGGTTACGCTATCGGAGCCAATAAAGGTTATTTTTACGTGCGCGCGGAATACCCTTTAGCCGTAGAAAGAGTAGAAAAAGCGATCAAACAGGCATATGACCGGGGGCTGTTAGGAAAAAATATCCTCGGCAGTGATTTTAATTTTGATATTGATATTCGTTTAGGCGCGGGAGCGTTTGTTTGCGGTGAAGAAACAGCATTGATCGCTTCTATTGAAGGCCGGCGCGGAACACCCAGGCCACGGCCGCCGTATCCTTCAATCAAAGGCCTCTGGGATAGGCCGACAGCGATTAATAACGTTGAGACTTTGGCGAATATCGCCGTGATCATTTTAAAAGGCGCGTCCTGGTATTCGGCAATCGGCACGGAAAAATCAAAAGGCACAAAAGTATTCGCGCTTACCGGTAAAGTGAAGAATTCCGGTTTAGTGGAAGTGCCGATGGGCATTACTTTAAGAGAAATTGTTTTTGATATTGGCGGCGGAATGATCTCGGACAAAGAGATCAAAGCCGTGCAGACCGGTGGGCCTTCCGGAGGGGTGATCCCGAAGGAATTTCTTGATACGCCGGTAGATTACGAGAATTTGCAGAAGTTAGGTTCGATTATGGGTTCTGGCGGTATGATCGTAATGGATGAAAGCGATTGTATGGTGGATATCGCTAAATTCTATTTAGGTTTCTGCGTTGATGAGTCCTGTGGCAAATGCGTGCCGTGCCGTATCGGCGGATATCAAATGCTTTCTGTCTTAGGCGCTATTTCCGAAGGCCAGGGCAAATTAGAGGATCTTGATAAACTTCAGCGTATCGCTTTAGCGATGCAGAAAGCTTCGCTTTGCGCTTTAGGCCAGACCGCGCCTAATCCGGTGGTTTCCACGTTAAAATATTTCGCGCAGGAGTATCATGACCATATCGTAAACAAAAAATGCCGCTCGCATAAATGTAAACATTTGTTAAATTATTCGATTAACCAGGATAAATGTAAGCGTTGCAAGGTTTGCGCGATTAACTGCCCGGTGAAAGCGATTACCGGCGATAAGGAAAAAGGGTTTTTCATTGATCCAAAGATTTGCGTCAGGTGCGGTAAATGCTTTGACGTATGTAAATTCAATGCTATTGCCAAGGAGTAATTAATGGTTAGGGCCAAGATTAACAATATGCCGGTTACAGTTGATGAAGGCACGTCGATTTTAGATGCCGCCAAACAGGTGCAGGTTAAAATACCCACATTATGCAAACATCCGGACCTTCCACCGGGTGCCGGGTGCGGATTATGCATTGTTAAGATCAAGGGTTCGCCGAAAATGCTGCGCGCCTGTTGCACGCCTTTAGAAGAGAATATGGATATTATTACCCATGACCCGGAAATTGTCAGCGTGCGGCGCACGGTGCTGGAGTTGATACTTTCCAACCATCCTAATGATTGCCTGCAGTGCGGCCGGAATAATAATTGTGAATTACAAAGTTTAGTCGCTGATTTTGGTATTCGCGAAGAATCATTCCAAAAGTTTCTGCCGGATTGCGTTAAGGATGATTCAACCCGCACGATTGTTTTAGACCCGCAAAAATGTATTCGTTGCGGCAGGTGCGTGAAAGTTTGCCAGGAGATGCAGAATGTTTGGGCGTTGTCATTTTTGGAAAGAGGGTTTTCCACGCGCATCTCTCCGGCCGGCGATATTAAATTAGCGGATTCTCCCTGTATCAGGTGCGGACAGTGTTCTAACCATTGCCCCACGGGCGCAATTGTAGAGTTGGATGAAACTGCTAAAGTCTGGGACGCTCTGCGCAATGAGGATAAATATTGCGTGGTGCAGATTGCTCCGGCAGTCAGGGTAGCCATCGGAGAAGCGTTTGGTTATCCGATTGGCACAAACTTGACCAAGAAATTATACGCGCTTTTAAGAAGGCTTGGGTTTAAAGCCGTGTTTGACACGAATTTCGGAGCCGATGTTACGATCATGGAAGAAGGCAGCGAGTTTATCCAGAGGTTTGCCCATGGCAAAGGTTCACTCCCGTTGATAACTTCCTGCTGCCCCGGCTGGGTGGATTTTATGGAGAAGTTCCATCCGGATATGATCGATCATTTTTCCAGCTGTAAGTCGCCGCATGAAATTGTCGGCGTGCTTTCAAAGACTTATTACGCGCAGAAAAAGAATATTGACCCTAAGAAAATATATATGGTTTCAATTATGCCTTGCACTGCTAAGAAAAATGAAATTATTCGCGGTGAAGAGATGTATGCTTCCGGCAGTCAGGATGTGGATGTGGCGTTGACTACGCGCGAATTAGCCCGGATGATCAAACAGGCGGGTATTGATTTCGTGAATTTACCCGATGAAGAACCGGATCAGATGCTTGGCGATTACACCGGCGCGGGCGTGATCTTTGGCGCGACCGGCGGAGTAATGGAAGCGGCATTAAGAACGGCGTATTATTTGCTTAACGGCAAAAATATGGATAAATTGGAGTTAAACAGTATCCGCGGTTTGGATGGCGTGAAAGTTGCCGAAGTTCCTATTAACGGCCATAAGATCAGGGTCGCTGTCGCGCATGGGTTAAACCATGTGGAGTATGTTTTAGACCAGATCAGGCAGGCGGAAAAAAACGGCAGAGAATTGCCATACCACTTTATTGAGGTAATGGCTTGTTTGGGCGGTTGTGTTGGCGGCGGCGGCCAACCGTATGGAGTAACCGATGAACTAAGGTTAAAACGCGCTGCGGGAATTTATCAGGATGACCAAGGGAAAGAAAAGCGTTGTTCTCATGAGAATCCTTTTGTGCAACAGCTTTATCGTGAATTTCTCGGTAAACCGCTGGGCGAAAAATCAGAGCACTTGTTGCATACGCATTACCGCGCTTTACCGGTTTACGTAAAATAAAAATTTAAAATAATTTCCTGCGCGGCAAGGAATTAATTTTCTCAGCCCAAGGGTAAAAGCAAAAGATAAAAAACCCGTGCCCTTTTACCAGGCGCGGGTTTTATTTTTAGGAGGATTAAATTATGCTAAAACGTTTAGGTTTTGTGGGGATCATCATTCAGGACCGTAAGGTAAGCGCGGGGCTGGTCAATGGCATATTAAGCGAATTTGGGCAAATTATCGTCGGTCGGATGGGTATACCGCATTTAAAGGATAAACGCAGTATTATTACGCTGATCGTGGAAGCGACCACTGATGAATTAGGCGCTTTAACCGGGAAGCTGGGTAAAATTCCCGGGGTATCGGTAAAATCAGGATTAAGTAAATTTGAATAAACAGTAATTTTCTCGCGAATGTCGATTTCCTGCCTGCCGGTAGGCAGGTAGCCAATGGAGCTTGAGCATTTTGGGTATCCCCGTGGAGCCGTAAGGCGACAAAACGGGGACGGCGAAGCTGTTTGAGGCTGTCTCCGCTTGAGCGGGACAGCCGAGTTCTGCAGCCGCCAAA
>JALOBQ010000041.1 GCA_023228185.1 Candidatus Omnitrophota bacterium | reverse complement strand
CAAGCGTTTATTTCTTAAGATCTCCGGGACGTTCCCGGAAACAATCGCCTGCGCCAGGCCTTCGACAATCGCGGTTTTACCCACGCCTGCCTCGCCTAAAAGCACGGGATTATTTTTTGTCCTGCGGCCGAGTATCTGGATCACCCTCTGAATTTCCACCTGCCGGTCAATTACCGGATCAAGTTTATTTTCTTTAGCTAATACCGTCAGGTCGCGTCCAAAAGCGTCTAAAGCCGGAGTTTTGGTTTTAGAAGCCTGGCCACCCGGTTGATTTCCACCCGGCAAAGCCGACCCTAATAATTCCATTACTTCATTGCGCACGGAATTTAAATCCATGCCTAAATTTAAAAGAACCTGCGAAGCAATACCTTCGCCTTCGCGGATAAGCCCAAGCAAAAGATGCTCGGTGCCGATATAATTATGCCCCAGCGAACGGGCTTCTTCAGCAGCCAGTTCCAGGGCTTTTTTTGCGCGCGGCGTAAAAGGCAAGTCTCCGATGATCTGAGTGCTCGGGCCGGGCTGAACGAGTTTCTCAACCTCTAAACGGATATTTTCTAACGAGACGCCGATTTTTTGCAAAACCGCGGCGGCAACGCCCTCGCCTTCGCGGATTAACCCAAGCAGGATATGCTCGGTGCCGATATAATCATGATTAAACCTGCGCGCTTCTTCTTTTGCTAAAATGATTACTTTTCTCGCTCTTTCCGTAAAACGATTAAACATATTGACTCCTTATAAAAATGTAAGTTTTTTACGAATTAATTCCGCTCTCTTTAAATCTCTTTCCTGTGAAGATAATTTCTTATTCTCCAGCTTCTGTAAATGTGCCGGCAACGTGGTAATGAATAATTCGTTAATTGTCCGGCGGTCAATATCTTTAATCATCCCCAGGTCACTGCCTAAACGCACCATCGAAAGCAATTCAATTGTTTCCTGGCTGGTGATGATCCGCGCGCTTTTTAAAGTCCCCAGGCTGCGGTTGATCCGGTCCTCGAGAACCTCCCGTGATTTGGCAAGTAAAACTTCCCGCGCCTGCGCTTCCTGCTCGATAATCTGGCGGATCAAACCGTTAATATTTTCAATAATCTCATTCTCGCTGTGCCCCAAAGATACCTGATTAGAAATCTGAAAAAAATTCCCGCTTGCCTGCGTGCCTTCGCCATAAAGCCCGCGCGTAGTAAAACTTAATTTCGCAATCGCCGCCAGCACGCGCTCAATCTGCCGGCTCATCACTAAAGCCGGTAAATGCAGCATCACCGAACCGCGCATTCCTGTGCCGGTATTCGTAGGACAGGCGGTAAGATAACCAAAATCCGGTAAATAAGCGTAATGCAGCGTGCTGGACAACTGGTCATCAATACGGTTAATGATATTCCAAGCCTCGAAAAGATTAAAACCTGACTGCATCAGTTGAATGCGCAGGTGGTCTTCCTCATTAACCATAATTGAGATCATTTCATCGTTATCGATCAGCAAAGCTTTCTCTTCTGTTTTTTGGGCATGCTCGATCGACATCAGGTGGCGTTCCACAAGAAACTGCTTATCCACTGAATCCATCTGCTCGAGCTTAAAAAACGTGGTTTTCTTCAACATATCCGAATGGCTGACAGCTTCGGCAACTAAGCGCAGGAGTTCCGCGCCCTGGGTAGCATTAGCCCAATGCGGAAAAGGCACGCCTGCTAAATTCCTGGCTAAACGGATACGGCTGGAAATGACAATTTCCGAATTAGGGCCTGTGCCTTTAAGCCATTCTGATGTGTGATTTAATAAGTCACTTAATTGCATAATAACACCTGCGCTTTAAGCTTTATTTGCTTTTGCTTCTAATGCTTTAATCTGGTCGCGCAATTTAGCGGCCTCTTCAAATTCTTCTTTTTCAATTGCCTGAACTAATTTAAGCCGGGCGTCAGCCAAAGGGTCTCTCTTTTTTGGCGAAGAACTCCGCGCTGGCTTGATATTTAACGGCGACTTGCCGATATGCTGGCTTGAGCCGTGGATCTTTCTTAAAAGCGGCGTAAGATATTTACGAAAAGTGTTGTAACATTCAGAACAGCCAAGCCGCCCGAGTTTTTTAAAATCCGCGTAGCTTAACTGACAGCTCGGGCATTTCAGGTTAATTAACGCTTCATCCTTGCTGGATTTACCGAATTCACTTAAACCGGCTAATAGATCGCTTAAACCGAATTGCTGCTCCATCGCCTCACTCTTATCATGCGCGCATTCTTCGCAAAGATGCAATTCTTTCATCTGATCGTCAATGATCTCGGTCAAATGAACGGTCGCCGGATTTTTCCCGCAAATATCACAAAGCATCTTAATATTTTACTCCCTCTGTTTTCGTAAGGTCTTTGAACCTCTTTAACAATTCCAAAGTAAGCTTACCGGGTTTAGCATCCCCGATCTGCCTGCCGTCAACACGCACGACAGGAATCAGTTCAGCGGCTGTTCCAGTTAAAAAACATTCATCAGAAATATATACCTCATGGCGGGTAATTACATGTTCATGAACCGCGATCTTAGCTTTACGGGCAACTTCTAAAATCGCGTCCCTGGTAATTCCACGTAAGATCCCCATACATTGCGGCGGCGTATAAAGCTGGCCGGATTTAACTATAAAAATATTATCACCAGTGCATTCGGCGACATAACCCATAGAATCCAATAGAATTGCTTCCTCGGAACCGGCGTTATTAGCTTCAATCTTAGCCAGAATATTATTCAGATAATTTAAAGACTTGATCTGCGGATTGATCGCCTCAGTAAGGTTTCTTACCGTAGCCACAGTAACAATACTTAAGCCTTTTTTATAGGTTGCTTCCGGGTAAAGATTAATTTTATCGGCGATAATAATGATCGACGGCCCAGCATAACATTTTCTCGGATCCAACCCCAGATCGCCCACGCCGCGGGTAATAACCAAACGGATATAAGCATCATCCAGGTTATTAGTCTTAACCGTGCGCACAACCTCTTTGATCATTGCCTCGCGAGTCATAGGAATACGCAACATAATACTATGCGCGGATTCATAAAGCCGATCAATATGCTCTTTCAATTTAAATACCCTGCGTTTATAAGAACGGATACCTTCAAAAACTCCGTCGCCGTAGAGCAGGCCGTGGTCAAAGACCGAAACTTTGGCATTATCTTTATCATAAAACTTACCGTTAATATAAATTTTCATCACAACCTCCTCTTAATTTTGAATAATTCCGTCCTTTAAGCGAACTACCCTGTCGGCGTAACCGGCAATATCATTATCGTGAGTAACCAGGACAACCGCGAAATTTGATTCTTTCTTCAAATTTTTGATCAGCTCAAGAATATTACGGCCGTTGTCCGAATCCAGGTTGCCTGTCGGCTCGTCGCAAAACAAAATTTGCGGCCGGTTAATTAAAGCCCGGGCAATCGCCACCCTCTGCTGTTCTCCTCCGGAGAGTTGCTTGGGCTTATGCGTAAGCCTGCCGGACAAACCTAATTTCTCAAGCAGCTGCTGGGCGTAAGCTTTGGTTTTTTTACCCTGCCACCAGGAATTAAAAAATGCCGGCAATAAAACGTTTTCCAAAGCGTTTAATTCCGGAAGCAGATGAAAGAACTGAAAAACAAAACCTATTTTCTTGTTGCGAATTGCCGCCCGCTGGTTATCGCTTAAGTTATAAAGATCGGTGCCGCAGAAAATAACCTGCCCGCGGCTGGGCTGATCAAGGCCTCCTAAAATATGCAGCAGCGTTGATTTTCCCGCACCGCTTGGCCCCTGGATAACTAAAAATTCGTCAGAACCAACCTTTAAATTAATCTCCTTAAGCACATTTAAAGAAGCGGAATTGTCTTTATAACTCTTACAAACAGCAAGAGTTTCAATCATATGATTATTCATGCCGCACCGCTTCAGCCGGAGTGATCCGCGAAGCGTAATAAGCCGGATAGATACTGGCCAGAAATGATATCAAGAGAGCGGAAAACACAATCAAGCCGATATCCGTGGGGTTAATATAAGTTGGAATACGGTCAAAATAATAAACATCTTTAGGGATCAGGCTTCTGCCGATTAAATGCGAAATAAAATCAACGATCCGGTTCAAAGAAAACGCCAAAGTCAGGCCGCCAACCAGGCCCAAGGTAATGCCGGTTAAGCCGATAGTCATTCCCTGAAAAACAAAAACCTGTAAAACGCTTCCGGTTTTAGCGCCCACGGAACGCATAATGCCGATATCCTTAATCCGGCTAAGCACCGACATAATCAAGGTGCTGGCAATGCCGAATGCCGCGACAACCGTGGTCATCGTCACCACGATAAACATTACTATTTTTTCAAGTTTTAAAGCCGCTAAAAAATTCTTGTTCGCGTCCACCCAGGTGCGAATTTCATATTGGCCGATGCCGTTAACCTCTGAATAAAGAATATTTTTTATTTTATCCACGGCATAAATATCGTCAACCTTTACGGAAATCCCGCTCACAGAATCCGAAAGTTTATAAAGATCCTGCGCCGCTTTAATACTAGTCATCGCCAGGCCGGAGTCATAAAGATACATCCCGCTGTTAAAAAGGCCTTTGATGGTAAATTCCGTTTTTGCCAAAGTGACCGGTGAAATCAAATTTAACCGGTCACCTAAACTTACGCCCAGCCGCCAGGCAAGCTCTTCGCCGATGAGCAGTTCATTGCCATTTAGATCGATACTGCCGGATTTAAGGTATTCGGCGATCTTGGAAGTAGTGACCTGTAATTTCGGGTCGATCCCGCGCACCTCAATGCCAAAAATCTGCCGGTTCGTCCTGATAAAAGCCTGACCGGCGACAAAAGGCGACACGCCTAAAATATGCGGGTTAAGTTTTAATTGCTCCATCGCTTTTTCCGGATGGCGCAGGCCGGAATAAGATTCCAGCGATAAGTGCGCGTTTGTGCCGACCATTTTATCTTCTAAGAAACGGTCAAACCCGCTCATTACTGAAAGAACGACGATCAAAACCATCACTCCGATAGCGATACCGATCATGGAAATCAAAGCGGTAAGCGATATTATCTTTTCTTTCTTTCCCGCCCTGAGATACCTCTGGCTAAGCCATAATTCACAAAACATATTAATCCTGAGCCTCAGATTGATTTCTTAAAAGAGGAAAAAGTATCACGTCCCTGATACTTGGCTGATCCGTCAAAAGCATTACCAGGCGGTCGATACCGATGCCTAAACCACCGGCAGGAGGCATACCGTGCTCAAGCGCCAAACAATAATCCGCGTCCACGCTTTTTTGCTCGTCGGCATTCAGGTCTTTTACTTCATCCTCAAAACGCCTCTTCTGTTCAAGCGGGTCATTTAACTCCGAATAAGCGTTGGCTACTTCCATACCGGCGATATACAATTCAAACCTTTCAGAGATCAAAGGATTATCTTTTTTAGTTTTAGCCAGCGGGCAAAGACTGGTAAAATAATCAGTGATAAAAACAGGATTCGCGGTCATCCCAAGTTCTAATTCGTCCTCGATAATTTTATTGATCTGCGAACGCGTCAGCTTATTTTTATCCTTGGCAAAACCCTTTGCCTGCAGTTTACTCAACATCAGCGCGGCATCATCTTCGGCTGAAATGCCGAATTTTTCTTTGACGATTTCGCTAAAGGTCTTTCTTAACCAGGGGGTTGTCAAACTGATATTCTTGCCCTGATAAACAAGTTCCTGGCTGCCGCGGATAGTTTTTGCTAAATGCACAAAAAGATCCTGTGTCAGGCGGATCATTTCTTCGTAATCAGCGTACGCCTGATAAACTTCCAGCATGGTAAATTCCGGATTATGCCGCGTGGAAACGCCTTCGTTGCGGAATGACCGGTTGATCTCATAAACTTTATCCAGGCCTGCGACAAGCAATCTTTTCAAATATAACTCCGGGGCAATACGCAGGTATAAATCCATTTTATATTCATTGTGAAAAGTCTTAAACGGCCTGCCGGCCGCGCCGCCGGGTATATCATGCATCATCGGGGTCTCCACTTCCTGAAAACCCCGCGCATCCAAAAATTTACGTATCTCCTGAACGATTTGCGAACGCAATAAAAACACTTTCTTTACATCCTCGCTGGAGATAATATCCAGGTAACGTTGACGGTAACGCATCTCAACGTCTTTGAGGCCGTGCCATTTTTCCGGAAGCGGGCGGATCGCTTTAGAAAGAACCGCTAAATCCTCTAATTTTAACGTAGGTTCGCCGGTATGCGTCTTAAATAAAGCGCCCTTTACAGTCAAAATATCGGCGATATCGATATTCTCAAAAAGTTTAGCTGTATTTTCCGGTAATTCAGTGGTCTTCACGTAAAGCTGGATTTTACCGGTAGAATCTCTTAAATCAAGAAAACTCACCTTTCCATGAGAGCGTTTAGCCGTAATCCTGCCGGCTAAGACAACTTTACTGCCCTCCTGAAAATCCGCCAGGACCGAAGCAATCTCCACCCGGCCTTCGAAAACACGCTCCGCCACTCCTGAACCAAGTGCCTCAAGAGCTTGCCGTTTCGCTATTCTTTGTTGGATAATTTCGTTGAGTTCCATAATTCAGTAATTATATAGCATAATTGGGGTTATGTCAATCATACTAAAACAGTTTCCTCCCTGTTTCGAAACAGGGAGAGCGCTGGCCTAAGAACAAAAACCCTGCCAATTTGTAAGAAAATCAAGGCAGGGTTTTGTAATATTAGTTCAAATATTTAATTACTATACTCTGAAAGCTTCTTAATACGCTTAAGCATATTCGGATGAGTGCTTAATAGCTCCATCAGCTTATCACCAAAGCCTAAACGAATGTTACTATTTCTTAACAACTCTAATTCACTTGAATCAATCGCTCCGCTTTTATCAATATCCAGCTGAGCAAGTTCACGCAGCTCTTTTTTAGCTTGCGAGGGATCATTCAGGAAAAAAGCTTTCAGGCCTTCGGTTTCTTTTAAAGATTCATTGTTTAAACGCGCCGAACCATAAACTAATTTATATAAACTGGATGCCAAAGCCTGCGGTTTATTGCCTAAAGCCACAGAACCCCGGTCGGCAAAATACTCGCGGATACGCGAAGCGTAAAGCACAAGCAAATTGGTAATGAAATAAAAAAGAAACGCCGCCACGCCGATCAGCAAAGTATTCGAACCTTTTTCATCGCGCCTGCGGCCATAAAACAAAAATTGCCAGGCAATCCGGTACATGATCATCGGGATCACAGAGAGCAATGTAATTGTCAGGACATCGCGGTTTTTCAAATGGCTCAATTCATGCCCGAGCACCGCGGAAAGTTCTTCCTCGTTAAGTAATTGCATAATGCCGCTGGTAACACAGACCCTGCCATCTTTAAGCGAACGGCCAAAAGCAAAAGCGTTAGGTATCTGGATTTGAGCGATGCCTATCCTGGGCATAGGAATATTCGCCCGCCTGGCAAGGCTTTCGACTAATCCGAATAAACGCGGATCATCCTGGCGCTTGATGTATTTCACACGCATGCTCCATTCCACAATTTTAGGCCCAAGCATATATTGGATAAACATCATCGCAAAAGAAATCGCCAAATAAAAAGTAAAACCGCCGAACTGAAAAAAACTTTTACCGATTACCACAACAAGCGCGTATATAATCCCAAAAAGTAGCGTTACCAATAACCACATCCTTAAACGCAAACCCCACATTTTAAACACCTCCTATAAAATTATCTAACTACCTTGAATCTAAGTATAAATTTCGCCACCGGATTTTTTTTGCTATTGCTATTTAAGTAAACATATTGCGATACTTCGCCGGAATAGCCATGAGAGTTGAAAATAACCTCTAGTTTTCCCGTTTCCCCGGGCTGCAATTCCTTTTTATCCACTTTAGCGGCAGTGCATGGGCAAGAAGAAAACACGCTCTCAACGCGTTCAATGGAATTGGAATTATTCTTAAACTCAAAAATATGGCTGGCGAGTTTGCCGTGTTTGACTTCCCCAAAATCCCACTCGCTGCCTTCAAAAGCCCAGCCTTTGGCAAGGCCGAAAAACAAAAAA
>JALOBQ010000040.1 GCA_023228185.1 Candidatus Omnitrophota bacterium | reverse complement strand
TCTCTTTATTCAGATAATTGAAAATACATATCTGGCGATTAAAAGCCGCGTAGGAACCTTGATGCATTATAAAAACGGTCAACGCGTTGTTGCCTGGAATATCGCCAGCCTTTGGCAGCGTTCTTATCAACTCAACCAGGATGTTTACAGCGCGATGCTTTCACGCGGGTTCTGCGGCGAGCCCGCGCTTTTGGATGATTTTAAAACTAAAACAAAAGATTGGTTGTGGTTGGTTTTTTCGCTATTTTTGTTTATCGGCGCTAAGTTTTTATTTACTACTTAAGGATTTTTAATGAGTGAAGTTATCTTTGATTTAGAGAATGTGGATTATACTTATCTGAATAAGTTTCCGGCTTTACGCAGAGTGAGTTTGAATATCCGCTCAGGCCAGAGAATAGCAATTACCGGAGCAAACGGTTCAGGCAAGTCCACATTATTGTATCTTTTAGACGGGTTGATCTTTCCTTGTCAGGGGAGGATTAGTTTTTTAGGCAGGGAACTTAAAGAGAATGATTTCAACGACGCGAAATTTTGCCGTGATTTCCGGAAAAACGTAGGTTTTGTTTTTCAGAATCCTGACGTGCAGTTATTTTGCCCGAGTGTTAAAGATGATATTATTTTTGGCCCTTTACATTTAGGATTCAGCCGGAAAATAATCCAAAAAAATCTGGAATCTGTCTGCCAAATACTTAATCTTACTGATTTATTAGATAGGCAGCCGCATCAATTAAGCGTCGGCGAAAAACGTAAAGTCGCCTTAGCGTCTGTTTTGGTGATTTCTCCGCAGATACTTATCCTGGATGAGCCGACAGCCGGGCTTGATCCTTTGACCACCAGGCAAATTATTGATTTACTTATGTTTGCAAGCGCAGAGGGCAAAACAGTGATCACTTCCACTCATGACCTGCATATCATTGAAGAGATTTCCGATACAGTTTTTGTTTTTAACGCGGATAAAAGATTAGCCGCTTTTGGAGAAACGAAAAAGATACTTGGCGATCCAGTTTTATTAAAAGAAAATAATCTTGCGCATATCCATACTCACAGGCATAATGATGGTATCCATCTGCACGCCCATGAGCACCTGGAGCATCATTCTTAACAGTTCGCAGATTGGAAACAGGGTCCAACTCGTGAAGGAAACAGGGTCCAAGTCTCTCTGGACAGTGGGGTAGGAGGATCTAAAGTATGAAAAAAGCCTTTTTATTAAAACTCAGCGGAAATCAAAAATTCAAACGACTGTTAGGCAGTCATTTTAAGGTGAAAGGCCTGCGCGCGGGGTTAGTGACATTAAAACCTAAACAGGAGGTTGGTAAGCATAATACGCAAAATAAGGAAGAGGCGTTGATTATTCTTAAAGGTAAAGCCATAGTTTCATATGGCCGTGATAAGAAGATCAAAGCCAGCAGGCATATGTTTGTTTTTATTCCTCCGCGCGTTTCGCACAATGTGAAGAATTCAGGCAGCAGCAATTTACAATATGTTTATCTTACCGCATTATGTTAACTTGGAAACAGGGTCCAACTCGCGGAGGAAACAGGGTCCAAGTCTATCTGGACAGTGGGATGAGGAGCAGGAGATGGGATGTTTAAAGGTCGCGTTTTATTGATCATTTTTTCAATTATCTGGTTTTTTTGGGGAGCGTATCTTGTTGTTAAAGATATTCCTCAAAGTCTTGAAAGAGGCAAATTGTCCTTGGCGCTCAACCTGGAAGGCAGGCGAGATTACGTGTTAGGAGGCGATTTATACAGTTTTATTAAATTTGCCGAAAAAAATATTCCCGAGGATAAAACTATTAATGTTATTTTTCGCGGCGATGAATTTGGCGCGCAATTATTCTATTATCGTGTTTATTATTATTTATATCCGCGGCAATTTGCCAAAAATGCCGATTATTTCTTATCTTATAATTTAAGTTTAGCTGAGATCCCAGCCGGTTACAAACCTGTGGCAGAGTTTGATGCGCATAAATATCTTTTGATCAAAGAGGGTTCATAAAAATGGGAATTTTTTTCAGGTTGTTAATCTCTTTGCTTTGTCCGATAGCTTTGGGTTATTTTATGCTTGCCAGGGTCAAAGATGAAAATAAATATTTTTATCATCTTGAGCGGTTTTCTTTAGCTTTTATTTTAGGTATCGGCGGATTAACCTGGTTAATGTTCACGCTTTCATTTTTAGGGATTGATTTTGATTTTTTATATTTTTTTCTTGTTTTGATTACTATTACAGCCGCGGTTTATGTTATTTTAGCCGCAAGAAATCGCTCAGCCGGTTTTCAGGATTATCTCTTGAGCGTTAGAGCCTATCGCCCATCATTATTCCAGGTGGTGGTATTTTCTGCGATTGTTTTGATTTGTTTGCTTGTCTTACCGCACTGGTATATGTTTCCTTTGGCTGCATGGGATGGCTGGGCGATATATGGGTTTAAATCCAAAGCGCTTTATTTAGCTAAATCAGTTCCTCTTGATTTTTTTATTGATCCTACTAAAGCGTTTGCGCATCTTGATTATCCTTTATTATTTCCCCTGGTAGAAGCCTGGGTGTACACAGTTTTAGACAGTTGGAACGATCAATTAGTGAATATTGTTTTCCTTTTTTATTTTTTAAGTTTTCTTATCATTTTTTATTTCAATTTAAGATCATTTACCAACCGGAGTTTTGCTCTGCTTTTTACGTTTTTTCTTACGCTGATACCTAAATTTACGGATTTTATGCTTTGCGGTTATTCTGATCTGGCTTTATTGGTTTATTATTTTGTAAGTTTAATTTATCTTTTGCGCTGGTCGCTTCAACCGGAGAGGATCTCATTTTTATGCGTGTCTGCTATTTGTTCAGGCCTTGCGGCATGGACAAAGAATGAGGGGCTGGCTTTTTGCCTGATTAATTTCACAATTCTTGTTTTTTTATTATTTATCCGCCATAAACGCGCCAGTACAAATTGGCGGTTAGTTGTCTGTTATTTCGGGCTGGTGATGATTATTATTTTGCCCTGGATGATTTTTAAAGCCCGTTTACGTATTCCCAATGATTTAATCAACTCTCAGAATATCAGCCTAAATATTTTACGCGAAAATCTTTACCGCGTTCCGATAATTTTTTCATATTTTAAAAGATTTATGATCATATTAAGTGATTGGAATATTCTTTGGGTATCTTTACCGCTGATCATTCTTTTACGTATCAAAAGAGCTTTTTCCTATCCTGTTTTACTGATTTTTTTGTCGATGCTCGCGTATTTTACTATCTGGTTTTTTATTTATATGATCACACCGCGCCAGATCAATTGGCATTTGGTTAACAGTTTAGAAAGGCTTTTATTGCAGATGGTTCCGCTGGCATTATTTTCCATTGCTTTATTATTATCTCCGCCTAAAGAAAACAAACCCTGTGCATAAGTGCCCACTGTCCCTCACGACTTGGACCCTGTTTCGAAACAGGGAGGAAATATACTTGACAAGAGCCGGAGAGCGTGCTAAATTTATTGCAATATTAAGGGAGCTTTAGCGAAAAGCTTATTTAAGGTACCTCTTTAAAGAATAACAGAAATTATAATTAGCGTCCAAAAATAAGAGATATCAAAATAAGCGGCAAAAAGCCAATTTAACCTTAGGAAGGAGGACGTATCAAATGAATAGAAAAGGTTTTACTCTCGTCGAAATTATGATTGTTGTTGCGATTATCGCCTTATTAGCTGCGATTGCTGTTCCGAATTTGCTTACAGCCAGGAGAACAGCCAATGAAGCAGCGGCAAAAGCGACTGTGCGCAGCCTTTCTACTGCAGCTGAGACATACGCTACTTCTAATAGTGGCGCATATCCGACAACAGTAGCTGAATTAACCGGTTTTATCGCATCAGCCGGTAACTATTGCGACAAAGCTGTGCAGGGTTATAACTATGCTTGTAATTTAGCAGTAGGCACATATACTTTTGTGGCTACACCGGTTACCGCAGGAACGACCGGAAGCGTAGTTTATACAGCTTCAACCGGTGGTGTGCTTACACCATTATAGAGTTTGTTTTTAATGTTTGTAAAAAAGGGAGAGAGTAACATCTCTCCCTTTTTATTTAGTATTAAGTCAATATATCGTCATTGCAAGCGCGCGATGGTAATAGAACCATGTTAATGAAATATGCCCTCTAAAAAAACCTCTATCTGCGTTTTTTTCTCTATTTTGGCAGTTTGTTTTACCGCCTATGGCAATTCCATCTCTAATCCATTTATCTGGGATGATGATGCCTTGATAGTAAAGAATACATCTATCCGTAATTTAAGCCTAATACCGGAATTGTTTAATGACGATTTGTTTGTTGATTCAGTCGCCGGATCAAATTTTTACCGCCCTGTGCAAAGCCTAACCTATATGTTGGATTATCATTTTGCAGGGCTCAAACCGCCAATTTACCACATTACCAATATTCTTTTACAAACTCTGGTGGGATTCTTAGTATTTTTACTTTTCTATATGCTGATCGATCATACTGCGATTAGTTTTGCCGGAGCGCTTCTGTTTTCTGTTTCTCCGCTGCATACAGAAGCAGTGACTTATATCTCTGGTAGGGCGGAGATGCTCTTGGGGGTATTTTTGATCTCCTCGTTCTTGTTTTTTATAAAAATGCAGGATGCTAAAAAATCTCTTCGGCCGCTGCTTTTATTTTTATCTTATGCTGCTTTTATTTTAGCATTATTATCCAAGGAACTGGCGATCGTTTTTCCGTTTATAATCCTGGTTTATTTGTTTATTTTTAGAAAAGATAAATCTCCGCATTATTTTTTTAAAAAAATTTGGCCTTATTTTGCGATTGCCGGCAGTTATATGGTTTTGCGTTTATTTCTACTGAATTTTTACACATTGCGGCCATCAGCTTTGATGCAGGTACCGATTTTTATCCGGTTAATCATGTTACCTAAAATTATCTTTACTTACATCAAGTTGCTTGTTTATCCGCTTGGCTTACATATGTCCTGGGAGCTTATCCGGCCGACCAGCGTAATGGGAATAACCATTGCTTTGATCGCGCTGGGCTTGATGATATTCTGCTGTTTTCGTTTACTGCAAAATACTAAACATAAGGTTACCGCGTTTCTACTTTATTGGTCTTTGATCTTTTTTCTTCCCCAGTCAGGCATACTACCGATTAACGCTTTTGTCTCCGAGCATTTTATTTACTTGGCTAGCATCCCCTATTTTTTACTTTTAGCTTTTCTAATGCACAAGTTTTTTTCTAAAAAATTATTTATCCTGCTATCCTTCGGGATGATTATTTTTTACATGTTTCTTACTGCCAGCCGTAATTATGAGTGGTCTAATCCAATTGTTTTTTATCAAAAGATTATCAGCGTTTCACCGAGCAGTTTTCAGGCGCGGAATAACCTTGGCCTGGAGTATGAACATAAAGGCATGTTTAAAGAAGCGCTTAAGGAATATCAACAGGCGCTAAGAATTAAACCTGATCTGATCGAGGCGCGCTCAAACCTGGCGAATCTTTATTTTAAGTTGGGCCGTTACGCTGATGCTCTAAAAGAATACCAGGCCGTTGAAAAAAATGTGCCTCCAAAGAAAGCCGCAGAACTCGCAAATAATATTGCCAATGTGCTTGAAGCAGAGGGGTTATACGACCAGGCACTGGCAAAATATGAATTAGCGTTAAAACTTGATCCAGGGCTTTGTTTCGCGCATTTTAATTTAGCGCGGATATATTTTGCTAAAGCTGATAAGCCCGCGGCAAGCCAACAAATTTACTATTCTTTATTTACAAAAAAGCTTCCTTTGCAGGATGCTTACTTAAAAATAATCTCCGGTTGTTTAAGCAGTTCGCTTCAGGTCCCGGGAGCCAAAGAGTTTTATAATAACCTGGGGGTGCGTTTTGCCGCCAATAATCTTATGCCGCAGGCTATTACTTGTTTTAAACAAGCGCTTAAACTTGATCTTGATTTTACAGATGCCTATTTTAACTTGGGACTTTCTGCTTTGCGGGCAGGGAATAAAAAAGAAGCGGTTTTAGCGTTGCGGGCTTGTTTGCGAAAAAATCCCAATCATCTAAAAGCCAAAGCCCTATTGTCCGGCATCCAGTAGACAGTCTACGTAAACATATGCGGCAGTAGCTTTTACAAAACAAATACAAATCGCATCTTTAAAATATTTTTTTTGTAATTTCTAGTGCAGCAATAAGTTACGTAGACTGTCTACAAAGTGAAAAAGTGATTGCTAAAACCCCTATTTATGTTAAAATTATTTAATAAAATTATGAGAAAAGGCGGGTTCACCTTAGTCGAAATTATGATCGTTATGGCAATCGTGGGCTTGCTGGTTTCAATAGCTATTGTAGAAGGCGTGCAGTTGCGTAAACAGGCTAATGAATCCAACTGTATTTCCAATCTTAACGCTATCGCTTCAGGTTTTGAAATATATTCTGCCCGTCACAGCGGGCTTTATGCTCAGCAACAAGAGTCTAATTTGCATTATTTGATCGCTGATGGTTGTCTGTTTCAGGACCTGGTGTTGCTTAATCAGGTGGGCAATTTTCAATACATTGTCGAGTTGATCAATCCGGCTGGTTATGATATCCGGGCGTTGGCGATAAACCCGGCGCTCGCCGACCATAATTATAAAGTGTCTACCGGAGGGTCTTTATCGCGCACGAATACTTCCGTGTCCAGCGATACGGATTTTGGGGAGTTTTTAAAATGATTTTAAGCAGTAAGGGAAAAAGTTTTATTACGATTATGATCGTCATCGCGCTTGCGGCTTTGGCTTTGCGTATTTCTATCCATGAAATTGTCCGCTTAAGCATCCAGCAGAATCAATCTGCCGCCCAGAATACCTTAAAACTCATCTCTATCGCCATGGAAAATTATTCCAAAAACAATAAAGGCGTTTACGCGGAAAATTTTCTTCAGCTTACCCAGGCAACTCCGGCGTATTTGGGCCGTAATTACGTTAAAGATTCGCCTGTGCGCGGCTATGATTATGATTGTCCCCGGATGGACGCGGCCGGTTACAGTTGCATCGCTTCGCCGGACCATTGCAGGTTGAGCGGAGAGGCCGTCTACAGCGTTTCTACCGGCGGTTTATTCATATCGGAGAGCTGTGATAAAAAATAACCGTGGTTTTACTTTAGCGGAATTAGTTTTGGCGGCTTTTATCCTATCTTTTGTGCTCAGCGGCCTGCTTTTGCTTTTTACTAATTGCATGCTTTTAAATGATTCAAGCCGCAATCTTTCCGTAGCCACCAGCCACGCGGAGTATATCTTGGAAACTATTCGCGGCCAGGATTTCGCAGATATTCAAACTACGATTAATTCCGGCGGCGCTTCAGGTTGGGACCTAACAACCGTGGAGTTATCGCAATCCCCATATAATTTTACAACTTTACCGGATGAAACTGTCGCAACAAGCGTTTTTCAGACAGGTAATCCTTTGGGCGTTTTAGTCAACGTAAGCTGGCTTGACCGCGGCTTAAAAGCACGCAACACGGAATTGAGGACATTCCTCACGGATTATTAATGAAAGCATTTACGATTATTGAAGTGTTGATCGTGGTAGTAATTTTTGCATTCCTGGCAATCGGTATTACCGGCGTGATGAATTTAGGCAATCTGACTTTTCCCATTGATTTAGGCCAAGTCAACCTGCAGCATCAAGTAAGGCAGGCAATGCAGTGGCTGAGCCGCGAATTAAGAGAAGCCAGCGCCGTAACATATGGCGCCGACTATAAAAGCGTTACTTTTAACAGCTACAGCGGCAGCGGCATCGCTTATTATCTTGACGCAAGTGACGTCAATGGGGACAATTTAACTAATCAAATCATCCGTGAATTTCCCGCCGGCTCAAGAAGAGTAATCGCTAACGATATTTCCGAATTATTGTTTACTCCGGATGCGGTTAATCCTTTACTCTTACGTGTGGATATTTCCGCCGGCCGCACAGTAATGAATAAGGCGCTTACGTTTAGTTTAGCTGAACAAGTGAGGTTAAGGAATGAATAAGCGTGGAGTGGCGTTAATAATTTCTTATATGGTTATCGCAGCATTGAGTGCTTTAAGCACTGTATTTTTAGTAGGCAGTTCCACTGAAAGTAATGCCGCTAAAAATTATTCGAATTCC
>JALOBQ010000039.1 GCA_023228185.1 Candidatus Omnitrophota bacterium | reverse complement strand
CCAGGAATTAATTCGCAGGTATTTACGTTATAACAGCGAATATCTTATGGGCACGGAGAAAAAAGAAACAGTCGACCGCGTCGTCCTGCTGATGGAGGAGCTGGGAGTAAAAATTACTGATCGGATAGTACTTGAGCCTGCCAGAAAAGCCGCTCTTGAGGCGGAAGAAAAAGGCAAAGGCAACGAAGGGATTTTTTGCGGAGCGGCGATCCAGCTTAATGACGGCCAGATCATTTTGGGTAAGAATTCCAAACTAATGCACGCGGCATCAAGCCTTATCTTGAACGCGGTAAAAGTTTTAGCGCATATTCCCGACGAAATATTATTGTTGAGCCCGCATGTTATTAATCAGATTACCAAGCTTAAGGAAGGTATCTTAAACGCTGAATCTGAAAGCCTTGACCTTGAGGAGTGCTTGATTGCTTTAGCGATCAGCGCGGCGACTAACCATACAGCAGAGCTGGCAATGAAAAAACTCGGTGAATTCAGAGGCTGTGAAATGCATATGACGCATATGCCTACTCCCGGTGATGACGTAGGGCTAAAAAGGCTGGGTGTAAATCTGACCACGGATGGCAAATTCTCATCACGCAATCTTTTCGTTACCTGATATCCAATTAATCCGACCCGAGAAAGATAAATCCTGTTGCTATTTTTTCTTCCCTATATTATATTGAAGCAGGACTGTTTGTTTTAGGCTTTTAAACAAATACCGCTATTGAGAAAGCGTAAATATGTTCATAAAAATTAAATTTTTAGGTGGCGCTCGAACCGTAACCGGCTCAAGCCATCTGTTGACAATTGGTTCAACGGAAGTATTGCTTGACGCCGGGCTCTTCCAGGGTCACCGCGACGCTTTCTACGCGATTAACACGACGCTGAATTATAATCCGCGCACGATTGACGCTTTGGTCCTGTCGCACGCCCATGTTGATCATTGCGGTAATATCCCCACATTGATCAAAAACGGCTTGCGTTGCAAAATTTACACTACCTCGGCGACTAAAGACTTGGCTAATCTGATGCTTGTTGATTCAGGGAAAATTCAGGAAGAAGATGTGCGTTACGTGAATAAAATCAACCGCCGCCTGGGCCTGCCTTTGCGTAAACCTTTATATACTGCCAAAGAAGCTTCTAAAGCCGTTAAAATATTCCGCTCTATTTCATATCACCAGAAATTTTGCATCGCCAAAGATGTTTACGCGACTATCGTAGATGCCGGGCACATCCTGGGTTCAGGCATAGTGATTTTAGATATTAATGTTGATGGCCGCATTGTACGTTTAGGTTACGCCGTGGATTTGGGTAGGAAGAATATGCCGCTGCTTAATGATCCGGTAATTCCTAAAAATCTGGATTATTTGATTATGGAAAGCACTTATGGCAGCAGGTTGCATCGTCCGATAGAGGAAGCGCAGTCTAAACTGCGCCAAGCGATAAACCAGGCAGCCCGCCGCGGAGGCAAAGTGCTTATTCCTTCTTTTACCCTTGAGCGCACGCAGGAGATTATTTACTTTTTAGGAGAGTTATTGAAAGATAAATTAATTCCGGAGATGCCTATTTACGTGGATAGCCCCTTGGCAACGGATATTACCGAACTTTTTGGTTATCATCCTGATTTTATGAATTCCAAGACGCGCCAGATTTTTAGCCAGGGAGGCAACCCTTTTGAACTGCTTAATTTAAGGTATATTCGCGATCAAAAGGAATCCAAGGCTTTGAATATGGACAGGCGGCCGATGATTATTATCGCCGGAAGCGGTATGTGCGAATCCGGCAGGATCCTGCACCATTTGCAGAATAATATCGAGGATTCCCGTAATACAATCCTGGTGGTCGGTTACATGGCGGCTGATACTTTAGGTAGGAGAATAGTCGAGAAAGAGCCTTTTGTGAAGATATTCGGCGTAGAATACGAATTAAATGCTGAGGTTGTGGTGATTAACTCTTTTTCCGGCCACGCCGATCAATTAGAACTGGTTGATTTTGTTTCCAGCTGCCTGCCTTTAAAGAGATTATTCCTTGTGCATGGCGAATTGGAACAATCCCAGGCATTGGCCGAACTTTTATCTCAAAAAGGCGTGGATGTGGCGATCCCTGACAAAAATGAAGAAGTATTGCTAAATTAAAGATTCTGTGATAAAGTAGTTTCTCAATTTATATTATATGGAATCTCCCGTCAAAATCGGCGGGTAAATTCGCCCGCTAAGGTTTGGCGGCGGGCTCATTCAGGAGGAAATTAAAATGATTGGCGGTTTTTCAACTCCCAAAAAAGACCATGCGATTAAAACATCTGGCGGTAAATTAGTTAAAACCGGCGAAATACTTGTGCGCGGCGTGGATACTTATAAAGCCGGCATTAACGTAAAAGGTTTGGGCACGTTATTCGCTTTACTTCCCGGTAAAGTTTATTTTACCAAGAAAAAGACTAACCACGGCAAGGTGCGCACGTTTGTCAATGTCGCGCCTGTTGCGAAAACAACCAAGAAATAAAGATGGCTGACCGTGCCAGGCTCTATAGCCGGCAGAGGTATTTTCTTTCTATCGCGGATACCCTTTATACGCTGGTTTTGCTTTTCGTTTTTCTAAAGTCAGGTTTATGCGTTAACCTGGAAAATCTGGTTGCCAGTAATTTTGGCGTAAAACAGCTTGTATTGCCTGTTTTTCTGCTGGTTATTTTTCTACTGTATTTTATCTGCAGTTTTCCGCTGAATTTCTACCGCACTTTTACTTTAGAGCATAAGTTCGCTTTATCTAAGCAAAGTTTTAGCGATTGGTTATTCGATCAACTTAAAACAGGGATGATCAGTTACCCGATTACTCTTTTATTAATCAGTGTGTTTTTTTATATGGTTTATCTTTCGCCGCGTTACTGGTGGGTAAGTATTTCGGTTTTTTGGGTATTTTTCAGTTTTATTTTTGCCCGCCTTGCTCCGGTGATGATTATGCCTTTATTTTTTAAATATAAAGCGTTAGCCGACCAGGAGTTGAAAGATAGGATTATCGCTTTAGCAAAGAAAATGCAAGTTGGCGTTCTCGATGTTTTCCAGATCGATCTTAGCAAAAAATCATTGAAGGCTAACGCGGCTTTTACGGGGATGGGTAAAACTAAGCGGGTTCTCCTTGGCGATACCCTGCAAGACAAATATAGCAATCATGAAATTGAGGTTATTCTGGCGCATGAATTCGCCCACTACAAGCTAAAGCATATCTTTAAATTGCTCTTATTTAATTGCCTGCTTACCTTTTTCTTATTTTATTTTATCTTTAGGAGTTCGGATTATACTTTGGCTGTTTTTAAATTAAATTCTCTTGGGTCGGCATCCAGTGTTCCTTTATTTTTTGCTTATTTTATTTTGTTTGGTATTCTTATGCAGCCTTTAGAAGCCGCGCTTAGCCGCAGGTTTGAGAAGCAGGCGGATTTGTTGGCTTTGCAGGCAACTGGCGCGCCGGAAGTTTTTATTTCTTTAATGGACAAGTTAGCTACCCAGAACCTGGCTGACCGCTGCCCGAATGCTTTGATCAAGTTTTTCTTTTTTGACCATCCGCCGATTGACGAACGCATCAATCTTGCCAAATCTTTTAAAACCACCGGTAATTAATTTATTTTTTTAGATTGTTTAAGAAATTAAGGATGGCTTCTGCCGCGCGCTTACTTGCGCCGGGAAGCCCAAGGTTTAGGCAGGCTGCGGAAAGTTTGTTTTGCATATCTTGGCGTTGGACTTGGTCATTTAACAAAGTAATTGCCTGGCGGGAAATATTAGCGGCGGTTGCCTGGAATTGAATAAATTCCGGGATTATTTTTTTACCGGCGATAATATTAATTATGCCGATGCAGGGAACGCGTATTTGCGGCCGGTACAATAAATAATTTAAAAGATTCATTTTATAAATTATCAGGAAGGGTTTACCGATTAATCCGGCTTCCAAAGTCGCTGTTCCGGAGCAAACTAATGATAAATCGCTTGCGTTTAAACAATCGCTGGTTTTTCCCTCAACAATCTTGATTGTTAATTTGGAATTTTTAAGTATTTTTTGATAAACGGCTGTTTCCAGATGGTTGGATTTAGCGATGACAAATTGCGCTTGCGGAAAATTTCGAGCAATCATTTCCGTTGCCTGCAGCATAACCGGAAGCAGGTATTTTATCTCCTGTTTGCGTGAGCCTGGCAGTAGAGCAAGTGTTATTTTTTTTGGGTCAAGTCCGAGGTTTTTTAGGAAATCTTCTTTTGAAACCGTTGGTTTGACACTTTCAACTATAGGATGGCCGGCAAAAGATACATTTACGCCGGCAGTTTGGTATAGATCTTCCTCAAATTTAAAAAGCACGATCATTTTGGAGATAAATCGTTTGATTTGCCTGATCCTGCCCGGCCGTGAAGCCCAGATTTGCGGGCTGACGTAGTAGATTGTGGGGATCTTATTGTTAATTTCTTTGGCTAACCTTAGATTAAAACCAGAGAAATCCACTAGAATTATCGCGTCGGGTTTTTCCGACGCTATTTTTTGCAGGATAATTTTTTTCAGCCGTAGGAATTTAGGGATATTCTTCAGTACGTCAAAAAGCCCCATTATTGCCAGGTCTTTGATGTTATAGAATATCTCCGCGTTATTTTGGGCGAGTGTTTTTCCGCCGCAAGCAATTATTTTTATTTCCGGGTTAAGCGATTTTAACGCAGCAGCCAAATTTCCGGCAAGCAGGTCTCCTGAAGGTTCGCCGCAGACAATAAGGATCTTTTTTATTTGTGCCATATCTGGTTTTGAATTTCTAAGGCTACCGCTAAAGCTTCCCGAGCGATTAATCCGGAAACCAGCGGAGTTTTTTTATTAATCACGCAGTCAACAAATGAGGCAAGTTCTTTCTGCAAAGGTTGTTCTTTTTCAATCGGCAGGCGTTCTTTGGTGATTTTACCGTCAGTCCTGCGGTAAACGCAGGCTTCGGCATTTTTATAATCCAGGGAAATATAGGTATCTTCCTGAAAAATGCGGATCTTACGCATTACTTCGTCTGATACGCGGCTGGCGGTAAGATTAGCGATACAGCCGTTTTTAAAAGTTAAGCGGGCGTTAGCGATATCTTCAAAAGCGGTGAGCACGTTTACGCCTACGGATTCCACGCGTTCTAAGGCAGAGCCGACAAGCCCCAGCACAATATCAATATCATGGATCATAATATCCAATACCGCGCCGACGTCTAATGAGCGGTTAGGAAAAACAGAAAGCCGGTGGCATTCAATAAACTTGGGGTTTTTGATGATTTTCTGTGTGGCGCAAAAAGCGGAATTAAACCTTTCGATGTGGCCTACTTGCAGGATAAGCTTTCTTTTTCCAGCGATATCGATCAGGTCATCGGCTTGGGCGAGGTCGACAGTAAACGGTTTCTCAACTAAGAGATGAATATTGTTCTCAAGAAAATCGCGGGCTACTTTGTGGTGTAATAATGTGGGTACGGCAATGCTGGCAGCGTCAATTTTACCAAAAAGTTCCCGGTAATCACTATAACCGGGAACGCGCAAAGAGCCGGAAACAGCTTTAAGGTTTACCGGATCAGTGTCACAAATACCAACCAGGGTGCAAGCAGGCAATTGTTTATAGATTTTCGCGTGGATACTGCCTAAATGCCCTGCGCCGATTACTGCTACCTTTAATTTATCCATATTTTATGATAATAGCGCAAGGCTATCCCGCTTGCAACTAAAATTTTATCCTGGACCCTGTTTCCATCTTGACTTGGACCCTGTTTCCATCTTGACTTGGACCCTGTTTCCAAGATAAAATAGTTTGATAATACAAATGCTCTATGCTAAAATACTTCACTCTTAAAGGAGAATCATAATATGAAGGAATACCTTAAATTATTGCAGTTTGTTAAGCCTTATAAGTGGCTTTTTGTATTAGCCGGCATTTGCATGGGCTTTTCGGCTATTTTTGACGGCGTATCTTTAACGATGATGGTTCCTTTAGCCGATAAAGTGCTGACTAACAAAAAGATCATTGTGCCTACAAAACTGCCGGATTTTTTAAGTTCTTTTGTGGATACGATAAATAATATGCAGCCGCAGGTTTTATTGAATTATATGCTGGTGACTGTGCTGGTTTTGTTCTTTTTAAAAGGAGTGATCGGTTTTTTTCAGAGTTATATTATGTCGGATATCGGCCAAAGAGTAGTTAGGGACATCAAAGCCGACCTTTACGCTAAGATTCAGACGTTATCTTTGGATTATTTCACGCATAAGCGCGGTGGTGAATTGATGTCACGGATTACTAATGACGTGAGAATAGTGGAAAACGCGGTGTCTTATGGCTCGACGGACCTGATTTATCAAAGCCTGCAGATAGTGATTTTCGCGGTAGTAATCTTCTTTATTTACTTTAAGATGGCTTTATTGTCCATATTATTCCTGCCTTTGATCAGCTTGCCGATCCTAAAAGTAGGTAAAGTCTTAAGAAAACTCTCCAAAAGATCGCAAGAGAAGATAGCTGATACCAATTCCTTGCTTTACGAGACGATTATGGGCGTAAGAGTAGTTAAGGCGTTTAATATGGAAGATTATGAAGTCGGTAAATTTATTAAAGTTAATAATGATTACTACAAGCTTTCCATGAAGACAATTAAGCGCACATTGCTTTTAAATCCTTGCACAGAGTTTTTAGGTTGTGTTGCCGGAGTATTGGTATTTTTCTGGGGAGGCAAAGAAGTTATCGCCGGCAGGCTTTCTTTTGGCGTCTTTGGGCTATTCCTGGGTTCTTTATTAAGTTTAATCCGGCCGTTTAAGAAGCTTAGCCAGGTTAACGCATTAAATCAGCAGGCGATGGCTGCCAGCGAACGTATCCACGAGGTATTAGAGGCTGTGCCCAGCGTAAGAGATTTCCCACAAGCCTCAATTTTAAAGGATTTTAAAAAGAGCGTGCAGTTTAAGGATATTTATTTCAGCTACGCGGATAATCAGATCTTGAAAGGTATTAATCTGAAGGTAGATTACGGCCAAATGGTGGCAATTGTCGGGCCCAGCGGCTCAGGTAAGTCCACGCTGGTTGACCTAATCCCGCGTTTTTATGACCCGCAAAAAGGAGTTATTCTGATTGACGGCGTGGATATTAAGAATTTTCAGTTAAAGTCCTTGCGCCATCAGATCGGCATTGTGAATCAGGAAACAATACTTTTTAATGATACAATTAAAGCTAACATCGCTTACGGTAAGCCCGGTGCCTCTATCGAGGAGATTATTGCCGCGGCCAAAAAAGCGTCTGCCCATGATTTTATCCAGAATTGCCCGAATGGTTATGATACGGTAATCGGCGACAGGGGCGTAATGATCTCCGGCGGTGAACGCCAGAGGATCGCCATTGCGCGCGCGCTTTTAAAGAATCCGCCGATTTTAATCCTTGATGAGGCTACCTCTCAACTGGATTCAACAAGCGAGCGTTTAGTGCAGGCTGCTTTAGACAGTTTAGTAGAGGGCAGGACGACATTGACCATTGCCCACAGGCTTTCTACAGTGCGTAACGCTAACCGGATCGTTGTTTTGGATAAGGGCGAGATTGTCGAAGAAGGCACCCACGCACAGCTATTGGAAAAGAATGGGCTTTACCAGCGGCTTTATCAAGCTCAAGAGCTACAAAAATAGTTGCAACTTAAAAAATTTTTGATATACTTATAGAATTAACTTTATGCCACAAGAGCAGGCAAAAGCGCATATTAACCAATAAATAAAGGGAGAGTGGAAACGTGCCATCAGAATTAATCAAGCAGTTATTAGAAGCAGGCGTGCATTTTGGGCATCAGACTAAACGCTGGAATCCCAAAATGAAGAAATTCATCTTTGGAGCAAGAAGCGGTATCTATATTATCGATTTGGAAAAGACTGAGGCTTGTATTAACGCTGCCCGGGATTTTTTAATGGATATAACATCAAAAGGCGAATTTGTCCTTTTCGTAGGTACTAAAAAGCAGGCGCAAGATGTGATTAAGCAGGAAGCCATCCGTTGCGGGATGTACTACGTGACAGAACGCTGGCCAGGCGGGATGCTGACCAACTTTGCCACGATTAAAAAGAGTATTAACCGCTTAAAAGAGATTGAAAAGATGCGCGAAGATGGCACTTTTGCCAAATTGACAAAAAAAGAAGT